>JAXDMI010000105.1:0-17810 GCA_034666145.1 Myxococcales bacterium
GCGCGTGGAAGCGCTCGAACGCGCGCGTCGCGAACGCAGCGACGGCGGTGGCGAGGACACCGGCGAGACCGAAGAGCACCAGCGCGCGCGGGAGGTCGCTCTTGACGGGATCGCCGAGCCACCCGAGCACGGGCAACAGCGTGAACGCTGCCAGGCCGAGCGCGACGAACGCGAAGCCGTCGAGCACGGTGCGCGGTCCACCCGCGAACGGGAGCGGCACGAGACCGTAGAGCGCACGACCGAACGCCGGCGTCCCTTCCGCGCGCGGAACGCGTGCCGCCGCCACCACCGCGAACGAGGCGGCGAGGAGGCCGGAGAGCCACACGAGATGCGGCGTACCCGCAGCGCCGGTGAACACGTGCGCCGCGAGCGCGATCGCCACCGCGGCTTGCGCCGTCACGAGCGCGCTTCGATCGCGCAGCGAACGCGCGAGGAGAACGACCGCGAGCGTGAGGGAAGGAGCGGTAAGCCAAAGCCGCATCGTGCCGGTGACAGCAAGGGAAACGCGGTCGCCCATGCCGCCGTCGGCCGTGGCCCATCGGAGCCACGCCACCTCTTGGCCCAGCGGTGGGGCTCGCGTCGCGAAGAGGACGCCCAGCCACACCGCGCCCGTCGCGAGGAGCAGCGACGCATCGTCGAGCGGACGCCGGTCGTCGTCCTTCGGCGCGATCGTCGCGTAGCCGAGCGCGGCGAGCCCGTACATCGTCGCGAGGCCCGCGCATCCCAGCATGAGCGTGTGGACCCACGGGTCGCCGATGGCCGTCCCGTCGAGGAGCGGCCTGGCGGTGGGCAGGAGCCACGTCGCCATCGCGACGAACGCGAACATCGCGCCCGCGAGATGCAACGAGGGTCGCGACGTGCGCGCGCCGACATGCGCGGAGAGCGCAAGCACGGCAGCGGTGAGCGCGCTCGTCTTCCACGGCGTTCCGTCGTCGGCGCTGGTACGCGTGACCGCCTCGACGGCGAGCACCGTGAGCAGCGTGGCGATCGCCGCGATCACGCCCCATGTCGCGAGGATGACGCGACGCCGTCGATCGCTGACGAACGCACCGAAGAAGAGGAAGCTCGCCGGCACCATCGCGCACGTCGACGGCCACAGCTCGGGTCGATCGGGGACGACCGCCTTACCGACCAGCACCATCATGCCGAGCGACACGAGCACCGCGACGTGCAGCGCGCCTGGCCGCTTCCGCTGCTCGACGCCGAGCACGATCGTGGTGAGAACCAACACCGCGAGCGGTACGTGAACGGCGACACCGATCGCCGCGAGCTGGGTGATTCCCGCCGGAGTCACGCCCGCGCTCTGCGTGAGCCCGAGCAGCAGCGCCGCCGCCGACGTGCTCACGAGCACCGCGAGCGACACGACGAGCGGCACCGACGCAACGCGTGTGAACCGCGCCGCGATGCCCGGCCCCGACGAAGCCCACCAGCCGATCGCCGCTGCTGCTGCGAGCCAAGCCATCAGCGCGCGCTGCCCGATGCCGCCGTCGTCGAACGGCAGCGAGGGATCGCCGGGGCCTCCGTAGAGACCGAGGATCCCCACCGCGATCGCTCCGTACGCGGCCGCTGCAAGCGACACGAGGGTGCTCGTGCTCGCAGAGACCCGCGCGCGCGTCGCTGCCACCGCCACGGGCAGGAGCGCGATCAGCACCACGACCGCGCGTCGCGACGGAGAAGCGCCGCCGGTCCCGAGCGCGAGCTCGAGGAGGAGCGACGGCACGAGACCGGCGGCGAGCGCCATCCCAGTGGCGGCGCGATCGGCGATGCGTCCGACGAGCACCAGCGTGAACGACGATGCCAGGAGCAGCATGGCCGCGAACGGCACGCCGATGCTCGATTGTTGCCCAATCGAGACGGCAGCGGCCACGAACACCACCGGCAGAAGCCCCGCCGCGATCCCGGCGAGGACGCGACCCGTCACCGTCGAGCGCCGCACGAGCAGCCGCGCGAGCCCGACGAAGAGCACGTGGTACGCGAAGAACGCGCCGGCGATCACCACGGGTCGCCACACGCCCTCGAGCGTGCGCCAAGCCTCGCGCACGCCCATCACCGATCCCGCGAGCACCAGCAGCGTGCCGATGAACCAGAACACCTGCAGCGCGCCGAAGGGCTTGCTCGCCTCGTTCAGTGCATTGGCCGCGTCCGTCGGTGCGCCGTGCGCGTTGTCGTCGTCGTCGAGCGCAGCGAGCGCCTCGATCCCGGCGCCCACCACCGCGCCGCGTCCGTCGTGCGCGAAGATCGCCCGCCCCGCCTCGAGCGTCCGGTCGTCGTGCTGGAGGCTCTGCGCATCGTGCGCGTCGCTCGCCTCCTTGGGCGCATCCTCGTCGACCGCTTTCGCGAGCCGCTTCCAGCGCGTCGCCATCTCCGCGTAGAAATCCCCAACCCCACCGACGACGACGTCCGCCCCGCGCTCGACCGCGGTAGCCCGCCCCTTCGCATCCTCGTCCTCGTCCGCGCTCACCGCGACGCGCGCCCGCAATCGATTCGCGATCTCCTCGTCGATCACCCCATCGCGCATCCACCCCTCGATGCGCGCATGCTGCCGCGCGCTCTCCCACGCGAGGATCTCCTTGCGCCCGCGCACGACGCGCTTCCCACAGCGCGGGCATCCCGGCGTGCCCTCGACGAGCTCCGCGCAACCGATGCAAACCCCCGCGCTCACGCAGCAAGCCTAGCGCAAGCCCTGGAATCGCTGGCGCCAGAGCGCGTTTGCAGCGCCGCTAGCCGCCAGAAAGTGAGCCCAGGGAAGGAAGGCAACCGCGGGCCCGTAGAGGGGGGCATGGCACGAGTCGCGTCGCGATTCCGGCTCGCGCGAGCGACCGGTGTTCTGGCGCTCCTCGCGGGAGGCCTCCTCTATCTGGCACGCCCGACCGATCCCGCCGTCTTCGGCTGGCTCGATCGTGCAGGCCTCCATGCGCTCGCGCATCTCGCGCGTTTGCTTCGTCACGCTGTCTACGATCACGTGCATCTGCCGGCGTGGTTCCGAGGCTCGGCCTCCGACGTCGCATACGCATTCGCGCTCGGGGCGCTCCTCGCGGACGCACCGGCGGCGATCGTCGCGCTCGGCCTCGTGGTCGTGCTCGGTCACGAGGTCGCGCAAGGGCTCGGCCTCGCCGCCGGCACCTTCGACCCGCGTGATCTCCTCGTTCTCTTCGTTTCGTTCGTCGCCGCCCAGGTCGCGTTCCGACCCCTCGGGCTCGCCCGTTCGCACTCACTACGCACTCGCTCCAGAAGGATCTCATCATGAACCGCAAGACCTGGTTTCACCTCGCCGTCCTCCCCGTGTTCGCGCTCCTCGCGGTCGGCAGCTCCTCACCGAAGAAGGACGGCGCCGACGACAAGTCCGCGACCACCACCACGACGGCAGGCAAGCTCGGCACCGCGACGACCATCGGCGACTCCGAGTGGACGGTGATCGACATCGTGAACCGCGGCACGCAGATGAAGCCGAACGAGTCCTACGAGAAGGACGCCGTCACCACCGGCTCGTTCATCCAGGTCCACTTCAAGATCGCGAACAAGAGCAAGAAGGAGGGCGTCATGGGCGACGTCCCCAAGCTCGTCGACGCGACCGGCCGCGAGTTCGGCACCATCGAGAACGCGTCGTCGTTCCGCCCCAAGGACACGAACGGCGTGTTCCTCGACAAGCTCCAGCCCTCGGCGACGAAGGAGTTCACCGAGATCTACGAGCTGCCCGCCGGCGTGACGCAGGTGTCGATGAAGGCGCACGACTTCGGTCTGTTCGGCTCGGACAAGACCATCCAGCTCGGCGCGCTCCCGGCAGCGCCGCCCGCTCCCGTCGCCGCGGCCTCGGCCGTGACCGCAAAGCCCGCCGCGAAGGCGGCAGCCCCGGCCGCGAAGGCCAAGGCCGCCGCAGCGCCCGCGAAGAAGTAGCTCAGCGCCAGAAGGCTGAAGACTGAAGCGCGCGGACCAGCGCCCGGAAAAGGATCGTGGTAGCTAACTTGGCGCCATGTACTTCCAGGAGCTGATCCTCGCGCTTCAGGACTTTTGGGTGAAGAAGGGCTGCCTGCTCGTGCAGCCCTACAACTCCGAGGTCGGTGCCGGCACGTACAACCCGGCCACGTTCCTCCGCGCGATCGGCCCCGAGCCGTGGAACGTCGCGTTCGTGGAGCCGTCGCGTCGTCCGAGTGACGGTCGCTACGGTGACAACCCGAACCGCATGCAGCAGTTCCACCAGTTCCAGGTGATCCTGAAGCCGTCGCCGCTCGACATCCAGGATCTGTATCTCGAGTCGCTCGCCGCGATCGGCACGCACGCCGAGCAGCACGACGTGCGCTTCCTCGAGGACGACTGGGAGTCACCGACGCTCGGCGCGTGGGGGCTCGGCTGGCAGGTGTGGCTCGACGGCCAGGAGATCAGCCAGTTCACCTATTTCCAGCAGGTCGGCGGCATCGACTGTCGCCCCGTGTCCGGCGAGCTCACGTACGGCCTCGAGCGCATCGCGATGGTGCTGCAGAACGTCGACTCGATCTACGAGGCAGCCTACGCGCCGGGCATCAGCTACGGCGAGATGTACAAGCGCGCCGAGTGGGAGTGGAGCACGTACAACTTCGAGCAGGCCGACGTGGCCGCGCACTTCGCTTCGTTCGATCACTACGAGAAGGAAGCGAAGCGCCTCCTCGCGCTCGGTGACAGCCCGCGTGAAGGCGAGAAGCGCGATCCGCTGAAGGTCCTCGTGCTGCCGGCTTACGACTTCGTCGCGAAGGCCGCGCACCAGTTCAACGTGCTCGATGCGCGCGGCGCGATCGGCGTGACCGAGCGCGCGCGCTTCATCGGCCGCGTGCGTGGTCTGGCGAAGGGCGTCGCCGAGTCGTATCTCGCGCAGCGCGAGGCGCTCGGCTTCCCGCTCCTCCAGAAGGACGCCGCCGCAATCCTCAGCGCCGAGCCCGCATCGCCGGCGTGACCGAGCACGAGGCGGGTCACGTGCCCGTCAGCTCGTCACGATTGTGAATCGGCGCCATCCATAACGAATAAAAAACTTCGCTATTGCGAAGTGATCCTTTTCGCCACGGCTGCCCCACTAAGCCCCGACGCGACCCGAGCTCATCTCGGAGCCGTGCGTCGATGCTTGGCCGGAAAGGGCGATGGCGAATGAAACTCGTACGATTTGCGACGGTAATGGGGTGCCTGGGTTGCTGCGCAATGGCGGTCGTGACCGCGTGCTCCGGCGGCACGACTGCCGCTACGGCGGCGACCCCGCCTGGGGCGACGGGCGCGGTCGGCGACGGTGGTAGCAGCATCGACCCCCACGCGAACGACACCACCGCCACGCCGCCGCCGGCCTGCGCGAACATCGACGCCATCAAGATCGTCTTCGCGCCGGCCTATTCGGCGAACGACGGCACGAATCACTACAGGGTGCCCGCGGTCGTCGCCGGCATCGACCCGAAGCTCATTGTCTGGACGACGTCGGACGACACCAAGGTCACGCACACGCCGGACGACAGCTTCGGCGGCGAGATGTTCGAGACGACGGGCTCCGGCGAGATCACCATCTTCGCGGCGGCCGGCAATCTCTGCGGCCACACCGTCCTCCGCATCACGCAATCGACGCTCGCCCAGTGGCAGGCGGGCAGCAGCCGCTACAACAACGGCGTCGTCGCGAACAAAGGCACGGCGAGGCCGGACTCGAGCACCGGAAAGAACGTCGCCTGCACGAACTGCCACGGCGCGAGCGGCACGCTCGGCACCGTCGAGCACACGCCGATGCAGACGGCAGGCTTCTCGGATCTCGATCTCAAGAACATCTTCTTGCACGGCACGACGCCCACCGGCACGCTCGCGCAGCCGATCAGCAACCTGACCTACGCGCAGTGGCAGGGCTTCCATACGTGGGAGGTCGCGGACGACGCCGAGGCCGACGGCCTCGTGACCTACCTTCGCTCGCTCACGCCCGCGCCCACCGGAAACGCCGACTTCGGCGGCGCATTCGGCCCCGGTGGCCGGCGCGACGGCGGGGCTCCTCGCGACGGCGGCATGGGCGAAGGTGGAGCGCCTCCGGGACCGTGAGGCGCCTACGCAAGGTCTCGGCCGTCCTGCTCGGGACGGCGAGCGTTTCGTCGGCGATCTTCCTGGCGTGCTCGACGCAGGACGCGGGCGTCGCCGCACCGGTGGCGAACGACGCCAGCACCGCTCCGCCGGAGGCCGCCGCTGCCATGGACGCGGCGACCACCGCCGATGCGGACGCGGCGACCGATGCCAACACCGCGTGTCCTCCGCTCAAGAACGACACGCCGCACGACTTCGCCTGCACCGGCCTCTACACCGACGTGGCGACGAAGCAGCTCGCGAACGGGATCCGCGAGTTCACGCCCGCCGTCCCGTTGTGGAGCGACGGCGCCGACAAGACGCGCTGGATCTCCCTGCCCGCGGGCACGACGATCGACGACACGAACATGAGCGAGTGGAAGTTCCCGGTCGGTACCAGGCTCTGGAAGGAGTTCAAGGTGGCCGGTCACCGCGTGGAGACGCGGTTCTTCCAGAAGCTCGGCGACAACTTCTGGGTTCATTCGTCTTACCAATGGGCAAGTGACGAATTGACCGCAACGCGTGCCGACGGCGCCGATATCACGGTCGACGGGAATGCCTATCATATCCCCACTCCGTCGGAATGCGACAAGTGCCACAACGGCCGTCAGGACCGGGTGCTCGGATTCGATGCGATATCGCTGGGACTCCCGAATGCCGCCGGAATCACGCTGGCGCTACTTGCCAAAGAAGGCCTGCTCTCCCCGACACCGACGACTACCGCGTATACGATTGGCGACGACGGTAGTGGCAAGTCGGCTGCAGCGCTGGGTTGGTTGAACGTCAATTGCGGTGTCACGTGCCATAACGGAAATACGACGGCCGCCGCATATCCGACCGGGCTGCGGCTCCGGCTCGACCCGAAACAGCTCGACGGCGGCGCGCCGGACCCGTCCTGGGATGTCCTCAAGACCGCCGTGGACATCGGCGCGGTCACGCCGCGCTGGATTCCGTCGAAACGCATCGTCCCCGGCCAGCCCGACATGAGCCTCCTCGTGCAGCTCATCAGCGAGCGAGGAACCGAGCAGATGCCGCCCATCGCCTCGATGGTGGTCGACGACAAGGACGTCCAGATCGTCCGCAGCTGGATCCTGAGTATGCCGCCCGACGCCGGCGCCGACGGCGGCGACGGCGGTTGAAGCCATGCCTCGTCGAACCTCACTGCCGGCCCTCGTGCTCTCGATGCTCTTGCTGGCGAGCGCGGGTGGATGCGCCTCGGTCGCGCCTTGGGAGCGCGGTCGTCTCGCGCATCGCACGATGACCACCGGCGACCTGGCCGGACCTGCAGAGGCACATGCGCGCGCCGTCCAGGAGGGAGCGTTCGGGGGCGGATTCGAAGCAGGTGGCGGGTGTGGCTGCAACTGAAGCGCGTGGGCCGCGCCTTCGCGGCAGCGGTCGTGACCTTCTCGATGCTCCGCGGTGCGCACGCTGAACCGGCTGAGGTCTCCGCGCCGGTGGAGACCTCCACGCCTGCCGAAACCGCCGCGCCTGCCGCCGCCGCCGCGCCTGCCGAAACCGCCGCGCCTGGCGCGCTGGAAGTCCGCGCTTCGAGCCAGATCGCCGGCTACGCCGACACCGATCACGTCTTCGTCATCTCGCCGACCATCGCAGGCGCGGTGGCGAACCCGACCGCCGGGTGGCGCATCGACGGTCGTTACCTCGTCGACGTCGTATCGGCCGCGTCGGTCGACATCGTGTCCACCGCGTCCCGCCGCTGGACGGAGGTCCGCCACGTCGGCTCTCTCTCCGGACTCTACAAGCCGTCGACCTTCGGCGTCGGCGTCGATGCCGACGTCTCGATCGAGCCCGACTACCAGTCGTACACGTTCGGCGGGTCGATCCAGCAGGACCTCTTTTCCAAGAAGCTGACGCTGCTCCTCGGTTACGAGCACGGCCACGACATCGCGGGCCGCGGCAGCACGCCCTTCTCGGTCTTCTCCCACAAGATCGACCACGAGGCATTCAAGGGCGGTCTCACCGTGGTGCTCGATCGCTCGACGCTGCTCTCCGCGGTGGCCGACGTGGTGCTGGAGAACGGTGATACGTCGAAGCCGTACCGTTACGTGCCGATGTTCGCGCCGGGCGTCGACGTGCCGCGTGGCGCGTCGATCGACCTCGTCGACCGGCTTCGCTCGCCGGCGCGCGTCCTCGAGCAGCTCCCGACCAGTCGCGAACGGTATGCGCTCGGCGGGCACCTCGCGCATCGCTTCGATGGCTCCACGCTCCGGGTCAGCGAGCGTCTCTACACCGACTCGTGGGGGCTGCGCGCCACGACCACCGACGCGCGCTACATCCTCAACCTCGGCGACCGCGTCGATCTCGGACCGCACCTTCGCTTCCACGCGCAGAGCGCCGTCGATTTCTGGCAGCGCGCCTACGTCGTGCCATCGGCGTTCTCGTTTCCTGCGCTCCGCACCGGCGATCGCGAGCTCGGTCCACTCTTGAACCTCACGGCGGGCGGCGCGCTACGCGTCGCCGTGGGCGGAGCGATGCATCCCCGAGCGCTGGTGCTGGGCATCGATCTCAATGCCACGCAGACCCTCTACCTCGACGACATCTACACCACGCACCGCCTGTCCGCGGTCGGCGCGCTCAGCGTGGAGGCCGAATTTTGAGCCACATCGTCGTCCGGCGCAGCGCCGTCGTCGTGCTCGCTGTCGCGCTCGTCGCGGCCGTACCGAGCTGCGACCCCGTGCACGATGACGCCGTGGCCGCGCTCGGACCCGAGGCTCCCGGCGTTCGCATGGGACCGCTCCATCGTCCCGGACAGCCGTGCCGTACGTGCCACGACGGGTCGGCCGGAAACCCGCCGGAGTTCAGCGTGGCGGGCACCGTGTTCGTCAACGAGAACGACACGACGGCCGCCTCCGGCGTCGGCGTCACGCTCACGTCGGCCAACGGCGCGTCGTTCACGGCAACGACCAATGCGGCGGGGAATTTCTTCGTGCGTCCCGACGAGTTCACGCCGGCCTATCCCATGGGCGTGCTCCTCATCGCGAGCAGCACGGCGGTGCGGATGAGCACGCTGATCGGTCGCGACGGCTCGTGCGCGACCTGCCATCACGATCCGGCGGGGCCGACGTCGCCGGGGCGCGTATTCCTTCCCGCGAACGGGGTGACGCCGTGACGAGCATGCGACTCGTGATGCTCGCTGGCGCGACGCTCGGTCTGCTCGCGTGCGTCACCGCGCCTACCGATTCGCAGACCGTCGAGCACGTGCCGGATCGCACGACGTTCGCGCCGGTCTCGGACCTGCTCGATCACCGCTGCGGAACGCTCGATTGTCACGGGACGACGTTCCGCAACCTCCGGATCTACGGGCGCGAGGGGCTGCGCTTCTCGCCCACCGATCGCCCGACGTCGGTGCCCGGGACGACCACGACCGCAGAATATGACGCGACCTTCGAGTCACTGGTCGCGCTCGAGCCCGAGATCATGAGCTCCGTGGTGATCGAGAGCGGCGCGCGTCCCGAGCGCCTCACGTTCGTGCGAAAGGCGCGCGGGACCGAGGACCACAAGGGTCTCGCGATCTGGAGCACAGGCGATGTCGCCGACGTGTGCATCACCTCGTGGCTCTCCGGCAAGACCGACGCCGCGACGTGCACCAAGGCCCTCGCAGCGCGCTAGAGTGGGTGCGCGATGTGCACCGTCGTCCTCGCCGCACATGTCTTCGCCGGGGTTCCGCTCGTCGTCCTCGCCAATCGCGACGAGCAGCTCGATCGCGCATCCTCGCCTCCGTTCGTCTGGCGCGCAGACGCGCGCGACGGAAGCGGCGCCGCGCCGTTCATCGCGCCGCGCGACGACGTCGCCGGAGGTACCTGGCTCGGCGTGAATCGCGCCGGCGTCTTCGTCGGGATCACGAATCGCTATCTCGGCCCGAAGGATCCTGCGCGTGTTTCACGCGGCGCCATCGTCGCCGAAGCTCTCTCTCTCGGATCGGCGCGCGCGATCCACGAAGCCATGGCGAAGGTGCCCGCATCGCGTCACAACGGCTTCCATCTCGTGTACGCCGACGACCGCGACGTCCTCGCCACGGCATCGAACGGCACGCACGTCGCGCAGCTCACGTTGGGCCGCGGCATCCACGCGCTCACCGAGCGGAGCTTCGGCGCCGGTGACGACTCGCATCGTCTCGCGCGCATCCGAGCCGCGTGGGCCAGGCTCGCCACACCTGCGCTCGACCTCGACCGCCTCTCGCAGCTCCTCACCGAGCACGACGAGGCCGACCTCCTCGCCGCCACGTGCATCCACGTGGCCGGCATCCGCTACGGCACGCGCAGCGGCGCCGCCATCGCGCTCGCCGCCGATCGCGCGAAGAGCCGCATGCTCTGGGCCGAGGGCCCTCCGTGCACGACGCCGTTCGTTCCGATCGACCTCGGGCCGCTGAACGTTCCCGGACCCGTGAAAAGCGGATAGAATCACGCGGTGCGGTCCTCTCGCGTCGTTGTCTCGCTCGCCGTTGTCGTCCTCGGTCTCGTAGCGGTCGGCTGCGGCGCGCCCGAGAAGCCCGGCCGCTATCCAAAGCGACCGGAGGGCTGCGACGTGAAGGTGTTCCCCGAGGAGCCGTCGATGCCCACCGACAACATCGGCTCGGTCGATGCCATCTGCGGCGACGACATCAGCGACGCGGCGTGCCTTCAGACCTTGAAGGACGAAGTCTGCAAGCTCGGCGGCGACGTCGCGTGGGGCGTGTCCGACCGTCCGTCGATCTCGCTCGGGAAGAAGAAGCTCTCCGGCCGCGCCGCGCACACCAAGACGGCGGGACCGGCGAAGTGACGACGGCATGAACGGCGGCGATCGACCCAGCGGCGGACCGAAGTTCGACGAGACGGCCGACGTCGACTCGATTCGCGAGAGCGCACGCGAGGCGTGGCTCGTGATCAGCTCGGCGGCCGGCGTCCGCGCCATCCCGCTGCCTCGTCAGCCCCGCGTCGTCATCGGCCGCATGCACACCTGCGACATCGTCATCGAGGACGAATCGGTCTCGCGCCAGCACGCGGCTCTCCTCAATCCGGGCAACGGCCTCTCCATCGAGGACCTCGGCAGCCGCAACAAGACGAAGGTCATGGGCCGCTCGCTCGGACGCGGCGAGACCTCACCGCTGTCCGTGGGAAGCGTCGTCGAGATCGGCTACGCGACGATGTTCGTGCAGGTCGGCAGGCCGCACACCGCGCGTGTCGGCACACCGAGCTCGCCGCCCGCCGCCGGTGGGTCGCCGCATGTCGCGGCATCGTCCGCCGTCATCCTCGACCCGACCATGCAGCGCCTCTACGCGCTGCTCGGCGTCATCGCACCGAGCCCGCTCAACGTGCTCGTGCTCGGCGAGACCGGCACCGGCAAGGAAGTCTTCGCAGAGGCGATCCACAACGGCTCGCTGCGTGCGCGCGCGCCGCTCCTTCGCATCAACTGCGCGGCGCTGAGCGGCTCGCTTCTCGAGAGCGAGCTCTTCGGCCACGAAAAAGGCTCGTTCACGGGCGCGCTCGGCGCGAAGGCGGGCCTCTTCGAATCGGCGCACGGCGGCACGGTGTTCCTCGATGAGGTCGGTGAGCTCCCGCTCGATACGCAGGCGAAGCTCCTGCGCGTCATCGAGCGCGGCGAGGTGATGCGCCTCGGCAGCGTCGCGCCACGACGCGTCGACGTTCGTTACGTCGCCGCCACCAACCGCGATCTCCAGCAGCTCATCGCAGAGAATCGGTTCCGCTCCGATCTCTTCTTCCGGCTCAACGGCTTCTCGGTGACGCTGCCGCCGCTTCGAAAGCGTCGCTCGGAGATCGTGCCGCTCGCGCGCTTCTTCCTCGACCGCGTGGCCCAAGGACGACAGTACGTGCTGGGGCCGCATGCCGAGCAGTCGCTCGAGAGCTACCCCTGGCCCGGCAACGTGCGCGAGCTCAAGAACGTGGTCGAGCGCGCGATCGTCCTCGCGGGCCCGCCTGGGCGCATCGAGCCGATGCATCTCCAGCTGCCGGATGCCTCCGGGCACGATCAGTCGGATGCCTATGGTCTCCCGGAGGCGTTCGGTCCGAACGACACCATCCCGCCGACGCCGTACGGAGGCACGCCCCGCGTGGGCACGCCGCACGCGGGCTGGCAGCCGATGGGTGGACCGCCGCCCATGGCTGGACCGCCGCAGATGATGGGCCCGACGCCCGGCTTCGGTGTGCCGGCGGTGAATCCGAACGACCTGCGCGCGCAGCGCGAGTCGTGGGAGCGGCAGCAGATCGTCGGCGCGCTCGAGAAGACGAGCGGCAACCAGAAGGAGGCCGCCATCCTCCTCGGCATCTCGCGGCGCACGCTGATCAACAAGATCGAGGCGTACGGGATCGCTCGTCCGCGAAAGCGTTGATGCGATCGATGCGCGTGAAGGCGTCGTCGCTCGTCGCTCGGCTCACGATCGCGACGGCGCTGCTGCTCGCGGCGGGTTGCGGCTCGGCTCCGCGCGCCGCACCCGCAACGACGAGCGCGCACGCGACCACCACCGCGGCGCTCCCGGTTCCGGCTGCCGACCTCGCCACGTGGATCGATGCGTATGCCGGCGGCTTCGGTCGCGAGTGGGGCCCTGCCTTTGCTCCGTCCGGGTACTTGATGGTGGCGAAGGACGGCGTGCCGATCGTCGCGCGCGCCTACGGCAAGGCGAATCCGAAGAGCGGCGCCGCCAGCGGACCGAGCACGCAGTTCCAGCTCGGGTCGGTCACGAAGCAGTTCACGGCCGTCGCCATCCTGCAGCTCGCCGAGAAGAAGCATGTAAACCTCACGGATTCGATCCGCGCCCACGTCGCGGGGCTGACGTCCGACTTCGACGGCGTGACGATCCACCACCTGCTCACGCACACGTCCGGGATCGCCAACTACACCGAAGATCCCGAGCTGATGGCCACGCACGACCCGCATCTACCCCGCGCGCGGGTGGTGGCGAGCGTCGCGGCCAAGCCGCTCTCGTTCAAGCCCGGCGAGAAATACGAATACTCGAACTCGAACTACTTCCTGCTCGGCCTCGTCATCGAGAAGGCCACCGGCAAGACCTACGAGGAGTACTTGCAGGCCAACGTCCTCGGTCCGGCGAGCATGCTGCGTTCGACGTCCTCGTTCGACGCGCACACCTTCGATGCCGCGTCGGGGTTGACGGTCGATGACCACGAGAAGCTGCGCGTCGTCGACATCTGGGACACACCGATGCCGTTCGCGGCGGGCGCGCTCCGGTCGACGGCCATCGACATGCTCGCGTGGGACCGTGCGCTCACCACGGGAAAGCTCCTGAACGCAGACTCCGAGCGACGACGCACCACGCCCGAGAAAGAGGACTACGCGTACGGCGTCGACGTCGCGATGAAGAGCGGCTACCGCGTCGAGTCGCACGGCGGTCGCATCGACGGCTTCCGTTCGTTCTTCGCGCGCGTACCGGCCATCGGCGTCGCGGTGGTGTTCCTCTCCAACTCCGACGCGTTCGATGCGAGCGCCTTCGGCGGCGCCGTCACGAGGATGATCATCGAGGCGAAGCCTCGTCCACCGAAGGTCGAACGAGCGATGGGCGTGCTCGATGCCGCGTTCGCCGCGAGGTTGGCCGGCACCTACGAGCTCGAGCCGGAGAGCCGCGAGAAGCTCGCACCGAAGATCCCGGCCGCCATTCTCGACGGCATCGCGAAGATGACGGTGACCGTCGAGGGATCGCACGTCGTCGTGAAGGCGAACGGCCAGCCGGCGTTCCTCGCGTTTCCCAACAAGAGCCAAGACAGCGCCGACACGAGCGCGCCGACGTTCTTCACGAAGGCGTCGGGCATCGAGCTCGTTCCCGCCGCGTCCACAGGCAACGGCGTCGGCGGCGGAGGCGGCGATCCCATCCGCGGCTTCCGGATCGAGCAAGCAGGGATCGTGATCGACTACGTGCGCGCTACTCCAGGCACTTGATCAGCGCCTCGGACGACGCCGCCTTCATCGCGCATGCGTGCTCGTCGGCCTGCACCTCGGAGGTGCAGTTCTTGAACGCGTCGTCGCTCTTCGCTTCGCTGCGCTCGCGCACGCGCTCGGTGGCGAGGGTCTCGGCGCCGGCGTCGGGCATGCGCTCCTTCACGACCAGCTCGGAGAAGCGATCGAGGAGCTCGTCGCATTGCTTCTGCGAGACCTTCCGAACCTTGTGACACGACGTGCTGCCGACGAACGACGCGACGCTCGCGACGAGCAGGAGACCGGTGACGCAGATGCGTCGTCCCTTGGCCCCCCACAGGCGCTGAGCGTTGTTCATCGAAGGCACTTGTCGATTTTTTCCGTGCTCTCTGCGCTCTTCACGCAGGAAATCATGCTGTCAGTCACGCGCTTGCCGACGCACTTGTCGATATCGTCTTTCATCGACGCGCGCATCTCGTCTCGGCGCTTGGCAACGGTGCCGGGCTCGACGACGCCGAGCGCCTTGAGCTGGAGCTCGACGTTCTTGTCGACCACCGCCTCGCAGTCCTCGCGGGTCGCCTTTCGCCCACATCCGGCCAACGCCAGGAAAGAGACGGCCAGCACGACCAGCGCTGCTGGCAGGCCAGAGGAGGAACGAGTCGACGAGCTCCGGGCGACAACGCGATGCAGCATCGGACCCCGCAACGCGTAGCACGACCCGACGCAGGCGCGAAGCGCGACGGAAGCTGACGCGACGTGGCGCGAGCGCGGCTTTTGGCCGGAAAAAAGCGTGAGTGCTACACTTTGTTCGTGCCAGCCAAACAGGCGGCGAGTGATCCCGAAGACTATCTCCGCAAGGCGATGGCCGCGCGCAGCGCGCGCTCCCGTGCGATGTACGCGCGACGTGGCCTCGCGGCGCGCTCGACGCTCGATCGCACCACGCACGCGATGCTGCTGCGGCAGCTGTACCTCTCGCTCTACGAGGGTCGCCATTTCCGCAAGGCCCACACGGTCGCGCTCCAGGCGCTCGAGCTCGATGTCCTTCCCGACGTGCTGAACCAAGACGCGGCGCGCGCGGCACTGGCGAGCGGAGACCTCGACGCTGCGCTCGCGCATCTCCGCGCTGCCGCGCGACGGGGTCCTGCTTCGCGTCGCCCGTTCCACCTGTGGACGCTTGGAAGCACGCTTTTCCTGGCCCAACGTTACGCCGAGGCGATGGCCGCGCTCCGTCGCGCAGCGCGCTGGGGAACGAAGGATCGTCCTCTCTATCGCGCGCACCTCGCGCTCTCGCGCATCGCGGCGGGCGAGAAGGTCGGCGATCTCCAGGACACCATCAACGCGCTCGCCGAGGCGCCGTGCGGACAGGGCTACGGTCGCTTCGTGCTCGGGCATCTCGCATATGCCGCGGGCGAGTGGAACGCCGCGCGTCGCTACCTCGATGCGTTCGTGAAGCGGACGAGCACGTCGCGTCCCGCGCTCGGCATCGCGCTCGAAGGCGAAGTGCGGATGGCGCGCGCGACGCTCTCGAAGATGACGGCCAACTGAGGTCGTCTGGCGTCGGCGAGGACCCGGCGATCCACCAGTGGAAGGGTGGGCGCGAGCCGCGCGATCGATCTCAGCCGGAATAAATGAGGCCTCTGGGACGGTAGGACGAGGTAGGACCCGCCCGAGGGTGGATCGCCGGGACTCCTCGCGGCGTGGGTCCCGTGCTTGCTACCATCGTCTGGCCGGCTCTCGCTCGCATCGGAATCCGTAGGAGGAATCGTGAACCGTCGCCTGACGCAGGTCCTGTCGTTCTGTGCCTTGATGCTCATCCCCGTGGTCGCGCTCGCGTCCGGCGGTAGCGAAGGCTCCGAGAGCGGCGGGTTCCAGGACATCTACGCCAAGCATGGAGCCATCGTCGCGGTGCTCGCTTCGTTCGGCTTCGGGTTCATCGCGAGCCTGACTCCGTGCGTGTACCCGATGGTCCCGATCACCGTGTCGATCTTCGGCGCCACCGAGGCGAAGTCGCGGCTCCGCGGCGCCGCGCTCTCGGCGACGTTCGTGCTCGGCATCGCAGCGCTGTTCACGCCGATGGGCGTCATCTCCGCGCTCAGCGGCAAGCTGATGGGATCGGCGCTCTCGAACGCCTTCGTCGTCAGCGGCCTCGCCATCCTCTTCACCGCGCTCGCGGCGTCGATGTTCGGAGCGTTCGAGCTCGCGCTGCCGTCGGGCCTCAACAACAAGCTCTCCACGGTCGGCGGCGTCGGCTTCAAGGGCGCGTTCGTCATGGGCCTCGTGATGGGCCTCATCGCTGCGCCCTGCACGGGTCCGTTCCTCACCGGCATGATCACCGTCATCGCCACCTCGAAGAACGTGTGGCTCGGTAGCGCCTCGCTCTTCTCGTTCGCGATGGGCCTCGGTGTCCTCTTCTTCATCGCCGGCGCCTTCGCCGTGAACCTGCCCAAGGGCGGCGCGTGGATGATGGGCATCAAGTGGGTCAGCGGCGTCGGCCTCGCGTACATGGCGTTCGCCTACCTCCGCGATCGCTTCGAGCCGTTCCACAAGCTCGTCGATCATCCCGGCTACACGTTCGGCATCATCGCCGGTGTCGTCTTCCTCGTCGGCATCGTGCTCGGCGTCATCCACATGGTCGCGGAGCGGCGAAAGTCGCCCATTGCGCACCTGTCGAAGCCGATGAAGCTCGCGTCGATCATCCCCGCGGTCGTGGGTTGCGCGCTCTTCTTCAGCTGGATCCCGCAGCCGCACGACATCGACCCCAACGCTCCGGCCATCACGTGGGTCGACAACGAGCAGACGGGTCGCGCCAAGGCGACGGCCGAGAACAAGCCGGTCCTCATCGACTTCGGCGCGACGTGGTGCACGGCCTGCAAGGAGCTCGAGCACAACACGTTCCCGAACCCGGGCGTCCGCAGCGAGGCGCAGCGCTTCGTTGCCATCCACGTCGACGCGACCGACGACGAGGCGCCCGACACGAAGCGCCTCCAGGAGAAGTACAAGGTCGTCGGCCTGCCGACGGTCATCATGCTCGACAGCGCGGGCAACGAAGTGACTCGCTTCGTCGAGTTCGTGAAGCCCGACAAGTTCGTCGCCGCGATGAAGAAGGTCCCGAACAGCTCGGCGGCCGTCGGCATGAACAAGTAGTGCCACTGGGCACCCTCGTGCCGGCAGGCACGACAGGCGTGTCAGGCGGGCGGCGCTCCGGGAACCTCTCCCGGGTCGTCGCCCGCGGCGCTTTTGTGCGGATAATGGCCTTTCAAGCGTCGTTGCACGCGCCTTGCTAAGGGCACATCCTCGAGGCCCCCGCAGAATGTCCGCCCGTCGCTCCTCTTCCTTCGTCCGCTCGCTCGCCTCGCTCGCCTCGCTGGTCGGCTTCGGCGTCTTGCCGGTGGTCCTCGCGGCATGTCCGGGCGGCGGCGGGCCCGATGATCCGCAGCCGCAGCAGGGCTCGCTCGTGGTCGGCGTGCAGTCGGACGACTTCGGCGGTCTCGTCGAAGCGGTGCACATCGTGGCGACGGTCGACGGCAAGGTCGCCTCCGACGAGACGCTGACCATCGGCCCTGCGAACGGCGCCGCAGCCCCGCCCGCGCTCCCGAAGGAGATCGTCTTGAACGGTGCCCCCGGCGCGAAGGCCGAGGTGGTCGTCGAAGCCTTGACGTCGCAGGCCGCGACGAGAGGCACCACGCCGACCACGCCGGTCATCGTGCGGCGCGCAGCGGCGCTCCTGGTACCGAACGCGAAGAAGCTCCTGCGCATGCAGCTCGAGTCGCGGTGCGTGACGTTCAGCGCGCCCGGTAACACGTTGCCTCCCGCGCCGGCGTGCGCCGCGCCGCAGACGTGCAGCGCGGGACGTTGCATCGCCGAGGAGGTCCCGTTCGATCAGC
>JAXDMI010000106.1:0-11575 GCA_034666145.1 Myxococcales bacterium
TGAGGAACGACGTGTGCTCCGGCATTGTCGCGGGACGCTCAATAACACGATCGGCGAGGAAAAGTCGTCCATCTCGATGGAGAGAAACGGCCGCCTTTTCTCTGAAAACCGCCTGAATCGCGCAGGATTTTCGTTATTTCGTGCGAGGTCGGGGACGGGCCGCCCGGCGGCTCCGCGGCGCGAGCCCCGAGAAGAGGCTGCTCGCCGCGATCCCGAGGGGTAGGACGCCGTATCCGACGACGAGGGGCATAGGGTCGACCAGTCCTTTCGTCAAAAGGACGTAGATCCCCCCGAACAGCACGAGGATCTTGAGCAGGCCGAACGCGCCCCAGGCCGCCGCGCCGCGCTTCCCCTCGGCCACGTGATCGACCGCGTCCGCCTCCTCGTCCCCGTTCGCGCTCGCGTCCGCGTCCGCGTCCGCGTCCGCCTTCGCCTCCGCGTTCGCCTTCACGTTCGCGTCCGCCATCGCTTCCGCTTCCGCCTCCGCGGGTCGCAGCACGGCCCTGACGATGGCGCTCATCATCACGAGGTTCGCCACGGCGATGGCCGCGCCGATCGCGACCGACACCCCGGCTCGCATCCCGAGGACGGCGAGCGCGGCGACGG
This sequence comes from Myxococcales bacterium, assembly GCA_034666145.1. Lineage (GTDB taxonomy): Bacteria > Myxococcota_A > Polyangia > Polyangiales > Polyangiaceae > Labilithrix. Next base: position 607 of record JAXDMI010000106.1, read on the forward strand.
CGAGCACGAGCCCGAGGACCGCAGCGCAAATCGCGGCGACCTTCGCGGCATCCGTCGGCGGAGCCTCATCGCTTGGCGTCGTCGCCATCGCGGGTCTCCTTTCGATCGTCTCGATCGTCTCGATCTTCGCGATCGTCATCGTCGTCGTCCTTCGGCTGCTTGGGCGCCCACGGATCCTCGCCGCGTGCAAGGCGCTCGTCGTTCTCGATGTCGCGCTGCATGGTTTTCGCGGCCTTGAACAGCGCACGGAAGCCGGCGTAACAACCGAGAAGGAAGCCCGCGAACGCAATCCAGTGCGTGCCGGCTTTCTTGTCGAGCCAGACGCCCAGGTAATAACCGACGGCGATCGAACCGAGCAGCTCGAAGCCGAGCGACCCGTACCTGCCGAACGATTTCATTCCCTTCATCGTTGCAACCACGTCGCAGGGGGTCTTCGCACCGGCGCGACGGTCCGTCAAATAGGGCCAGGTGGCGCTATGCTGGAGGTCTGCTCCCCAAGGAGTCCTTCATGCGCCGTTCCACTCTCGTCGTCGCGTCCTCTCTGTTCTTGCTCGCGTTCCTTGCGCTCGTTCCCGCATCGCCCGCGTTCGCGCAGGCGCCGCCGCCGCAGCTGCCGCCGCCGCAAGGAACGCCGAACCAGCCGCCGCCGCAGCAGTACCCGCCCCAGCAGCAGTACCAGCCGCCGCCGCCGCAGTATCAACAGCCACCGCCGGGCTATCAGCAGCAGCCTCCTCCGGGCTATCAGCAGCCTCCGCCGGGTTACCAGCAGCAGCCTCCGCCGGGTTACTACCCGCAGCAGCAGCAGCCGTATTACCAGCAGCCTCCGCCTCCGCGCGCCGCTCCGCCGCCCGTCGATTACGTCGAGCCCGAGCAACCGACCCACGCGCCGAAGTTCTCGCTCTGGGCGGGCCCGCGTCTCAGCTACACGGGCTTCGGCTTCAGCTTCTATCGCAACACGACCGGCGACTCCGAGACCACGGGCAACCTCGTCGGCAACGGCTTCGGGCCGCAGCTCGACGTCGGCGCGCGTATCTCGCATCGCTACATTCCGTACCTGTTCTGGGAGCACGCCTTCCTCCTGCCGGGTCATCGCTTCGACGGCATCTCGGGCGCCTCGGCCTCGACGGAGTTCTACGGGCTCGGGATTCGTTTTCTGAGCGGCGACGTCGACTCGGTGGCGTTCCTCAGCGATCTCTCGATCGGCAAGCGCACCGTCACGGTCTCGAACGGAACCGAGACCTACAAGATGAGCGGCCTCGAGTATTTTCGTCTCGGTCTCGGCGCCGAGATCCGCGTGTCGACGCTCGTCACGATCGAGCCCGTCGCGAACATCTCCGGCGGCTCACTCCAGGACACCGAGGGCACGGTCACATTCGCGCCCAATCAAGGCGACGGCCTCACGACGCCACGGTTCAAGAACGGTCAGACGCTCGACGACGCTCGGCCGTACATCCTCTTGTCGATCGGCGTCGGCGTGCACTTCGACATCTTCGGGAAGTGACGCTGCGCGCGGATCGCCCGTAATTTACGGGTTCAACCGCAGACTTTGCGCGTGATGGCATCGCGCTCGGCGAGGACCTTCTCGAGGACGAGCCGCAGCTTCTGGAATGCGCGGCCGCGATGCGAGATGCGGTTCTTCTCTTCCTCGCCGAGCTCCGCCATCGTCTTGTCGGTGCCGTCGACGAGGAAGAGCGGGTCGTAGCCGAAGCCGCCGGAGCCACGGGGCGTGCGCGTGATCATTCCCTCGCACGTGCCCTCGACGACGATCGGCTCGCCGTCCTTCACGAACGGATCGACGAGCGCGAGCACGCAGCGGAAGCGCGCCTTGAACGACTCGGCGATGCGCGGGCCGCCGGGGTCGGCATCGAGCGTGTCGAGCGCGGCGAGGAGCGCGGCGTTGTTCTCGGCGTCGGTAGCGCGTTCGCCGGCGAAGCGCGCGGAGCGGACGCCGGGCGCACCGTCGAGCGCGTCGACCTCGAGGCCGGAGTCGTCGGCGATGGTGAGCATCAGCGTGGCAGCGGCGACCGTCTGCGCCTTCTTCTTCGCGTTCGCCTCGAACGTGTCGCCGTCTTCGACGACCACGATCTCGCGCTTCGTGACTTCCTGCGTAGAGAGCACCTGCACGCCGAGGTCGGAGAGCAGCGCGCGCAGCTCGTCGAGCTTGCCTCGGTTCTGCGTCGCCACGACGAGCGCGTGGGTCACTTGTCGTTCCTCTTGATCATCAGCGAGGCGAGATCGACGCCGGCGGCTGCGAGCGTCTTCTCCTGGATCTGCGTGAGGCGCTCGACGCCGATGATGCCGAGATCGATCATGCGATCGATCTGGGTGCGCGGTACGGGAGCGCCCTCGGCGGTGCCTTGCACCTCGATGATGGCGCCCGAGCGCGTCGCGACGAGGTTGAGATCGACCTCCGCCTTCGAGTCTTCGAGGTAGACGTGGTCGAGCGCGAGGGCATGCGGAACGTCGATGCTGCCGTCGCCCATGATGCCGACGCTGATGGCGGCGACGGGCTCGCGCACGCATGCGTCCTTGAGCTTGCCGGACTTGGTGATCTTGTCGAGCGCGAGGCACAGCGCGACGAAGCCCGCGGTGATCGACGCGGTGCGCGTGCCGCCGTCGGCTTCGAGCACGTCGCAGTCGATGCTGATCTGCCGCTCCCCCAGCTTCCTCATGTCGACGGCAGCACGGAGCGCGCGACCGACGAGGCGCTGGATCTCCTGCGTGCGTCCGCTCGGCGCCTTGCCGCGTCCGTCGCGGCTCTCGCGCGCCTTCGGGTTCGAGCGCGGATGCATCTGGTACTCGGCGGTGACCCAGCCCTTGCCCTTGCCCTCCATCCACGGCGGGACCTTCTCGTCGACCGAGGCGGTCGCGAGCACGACGGTGGAGCCGGCGCGATAGAGGACGGAGCCCTCGGCCATGCGTTGGAAGCCGACCGTCATCTCGACGGGTCGAAGCGCATCGAATGCGCGACCATCAGGGCGTGTCGTGAGTGCCATTGCCGCCCTGTGTTACCAGGTTTCGAGGACCCTCGCCTTGACGAAGGCCGAGCGCGACGTCACTCTGAGGGCGTCGCGCGCGTCATGCGCGCCGTCGGAAAGCGAGGTGGACCATGCATGCGATTGCCTTTCTCGGTCTCGTTCATCCCTCCGCTTTTTCCGCCGTTCGCCTCTGAAAGAAGAGCCGGCGCGGGAAACACGCGGAGCGCGTGATTTTCCATTCATCGCAGTTTGCGAGCCGAGCCACATCATGAAGCATGACAAGGAAGGTGCCGGATATCGGCATCAACGTCTCGAAGTGTCCATTGCAGAGGAGCTGCGTTCGCTGCTCCGTGACGACGTCTCCGATCCTGATCTCGATCGCGTCGGCGTGACCGCCGTCGCGCTCTCTTCCGACTACAAGAACGCGAAGGTTCACTTCGTGATCGCGCGCGGCAAGTCGCGCGCGACGGTGGAACGCGCGCTCGAACGAGCGACGGCGTTCCTGCGGCGCCGTCTTGCCGACTCCATCGAGCTGAAACGCACGCCGGATCTCCGCTTCGTGTTCGAAGCAGAGATCGACATGGGCCCGACGGAGTAGCCCATGCCTGAAATTCTATTCGACGAGGCGCGCGGACAGCGCGTCCCCGTGCACCTGTGGGCGCTCGACGCCACGGAGGAAACCCTCGCGCAGCTGACCCGCATCGCGTCGCAGCCCTATGTCGTGCGTCATGTGGCGGCGATGGCGGACGCGCACGTCGCGCACGGCGTTGCCGTCGGAACGGTCTTCGCGACCGAGCGCACGGTCGTGCCGCGCGCACTGGGCGGCGATCTCGGCTGCGGGATCGCCGCGACGCGTCTGTCGCTCGCGAGCGGTGAGCTCGATCGACGCGCACTCGAGCGGATCATCGATGCGCTGGGTCGAGCAATACCGGCCGGCGATGCGGTGCATCGCGGCCAAGGCGTAGGTGTGCCGGATGCGCTGCAATCCGGCCCCCTGAGCACGCATGCGCTTCTGCGCACACGCGATGCGCTCGCGAAGAAGCATCTCGCGACGCTCGGTGGAGGCAATCACTTCCTCGAGCTCGATCGCGATGCCGACGGCGGCACCTGGCTGCTCGTGCATTCGGGCTCGCGCGGTCTCGGGGCGGCGATCGCGGCGCATCATGTGCGAGCGGCGGAGGCACGTGACGGTGGCGTGGACGACCTCGGGGGCCTCGACGTCGAGACCGACGAAGGCCGTGCGTATCTCGACGACCTGACGTGGGCGCTGGCGTTCGCACGCGCGAACCGCGACGCGCTCGCCAGGCGAGCAATCGAAGTGCTCACGGACGTCACCGGGCAGGAGGTGGAAGCAGTCGAGCATCTCGACGTGCACCACAACTTCGTCGCGCGCGAGACCTGGGATGGCGAGGCGCTGCTCGTTCATCGCAAGGGCGCCGTGTGCGTGCCACGCGGCACACGTGCGCTGGTCCCGGGGTCGATGGCCACGGCGAGCTACGTCGTCGAAGGCCTGGGATGTCCGATGGCCTTCGACTCGTGCTCGCACGGCGCAGGCCGGGTTCTGACACGCTCACAAGCGCGCGCCCGTGTTCATCCGCAGGCGCTCGCGCGCGACATGCGTCGCATCGTGTGGCCGGAGCATCTCGCGCGAAAGCTCGTGGAGGAAGCCCCGGCCGCGTACCGCCCCATTGCGCTCGTCCTCGATGCCCAGCGCGATCTGGTGAGCCGCGAACGAAGGCTCGAACCGATCGCGGTGCTGAAGGGCTGATCACGCGCGCGATCGGGATCGCACGCTCGCTACGCTCGTTGGGCCCGAGAGCCGCTGCGGTGCGATCGGGAGCAAGATCCGGAACGACGTGCCGCCGCCCTCTCGCGCCTCGCAGGCGATCGAGCCGCCATGCGCTTCCACGATCTGCCTCGTGATCGCCAAGCCCAGCCCCGTGCCCTCGCCCTTCGTGGAGAAGAACGGGTCGAAGATGCGCGAGCGCACGTCTAGCCGCAACGAGGATCGTCTTCGACGAGGCTGACGTTCACTTCTTCGTGAAGTCGAACTCGATGCCGCCACCTGCGGCGCCGCCCGAAGACGAGAGATAGACCTTCAGCGACGTCGCATCGGCGGTGAAGGTGGCCGCCGGGTTTGCGGGGGTCGACATCGGAGGCGGCGAGATGCACACCGACGTCAGGTTGAGTTGACCGCCTGCGACCGTGAAGGTGAGGCTCCGGTGATCGACGGCGCCAGAAGCGTTCGTGTTGACGATCTCGAGGTCGTTGCCGCTGAACACCCAGGTGCTCGCACCAGCGTTGCCGAGGTTCTGACCGCCCGCGCCCGACGGGTCGTGCACGATCTCGGCGGTGCGCAGCCACGTGCCGGCGGTGAGAGCACCACCCGCGCCGGTCGGCAGGGCCGCCGCGCTCGTGACGATGTCGTGATTCAATCCTTGCTGCGTGAGGCTGTTGCACGTGCCTCCGCCATCGGTTCCTGCTTCGGGTTGGACCGAGCCGGAGCTGCCGCTCGTGCCGGAGGTCCCGCTGTCGGTCGTTCCCGACGTCCCGCTGTCGCCATTGCTGGGGTTGCCGCTCGTGCTCGGCGAGCCGCTCGTTCCGGGGCTGCCGCTCGACGTGGCCATGCTGCCGGCGTCGCTCGCGGTGGGGTCGCCGCTGCTGCTGCTACACGCCGCGGCAAGACAGGAGACCGCTGAAAATACGCCGATGATCGTGGTCGAGAGTGCCGGTGGCAAGCGTCGCATCGATGACCTCCACGTCGTCAGACGGACGCCGCCGCGGCCTCGATGCAACGGCCTCGAGGCCCCGCGGTCGTTTGCGCATTCCGAGAAAGACCGGCCCAGACCCGGATCGACGATGGCCCATCTCGACGATCGCTACGCGCGCGAACGCGAGCGTACGCTTGCCACGCTCGTCGGGCCGGAGAGCCGCTGCGGTGCGATCGGCAGCAAGATCCGGAACGACGTGCCGCCGCCCTCTCGCGCCTCGCAGGCGATCGAGCCGCCATGGGCTTCGACGATCTGTCTCGTGATCGCCAACCCCAGTCCCGTGCCCTCGCCCTTCGTCGAGAAGAACGGGTCGAAGATGCGCGAGCGTACGTCGTCGGGGATGCCGGCGCCGCGATCGTCGACGCCCACGACGACGCTCATGCCGTCGGCGCGGACCGAGACGTCGATGCGGCCGCCGTCGGGCATGGCCTCGCGCGCGTTGCGCATCATGTTGAGGAGCGCCTGGCGGATCTGGCTCTCGTCGAAGAGCGCGGGCGGGACCTCGTCGGCGATTTCGAGCCCTAATTCCAGGCCTGCGCGGTCCATTTCCGGCTTCGCGAACTGGACGATGTCGCGCACCGTCGTCGCGAGATCGTCGGCCTCCATGCGCGGTTGCGGCAGCCGCGCGACGCGCAGGTACTCCTCCGACAGGTTCTCGAGACGCTGCACCTCGCGCGTGATCGACGTGAGCAACGTCTTGCCCTCGCCGCTCACGTTGCTGGCGGCGAGCTCCTCGTCGAGCAGCTCGATGTTCAAGCCGATGGACGACAGCGGATTCCGGATCTCGTGGGTGACGTGCGCCGCCATCTTGCCGATCGCCGCCAGGCGCTCGTTCGCGACGGCGCGGCTCTGCGCGCGCCCGACCGCGCCGACCATGCGCTCGAACGCCGCCGCGAGCTGTCCGATCTCGTCGTCGCTCTCGGCGATCGGCTCCGGCGTGAGATCGCCGCGCGCCACCGCTCGCGCGCGTTCGGTCACGCGCTCGAGCGGACGCAGGATCCGTCGCGTATGGATCGACACAGCCACGCCCACCGCGAGCGTCAGCGCCGCCAGCAACACGAGCTGGATGATCGCGCGCCGCTCTCTCGCGCGCGCCGCCGCGGAGAGCGCCGTCATCCCGTGATCGACGTGCTCCGCGAGCGTCTTCAGGCGCTTGACGCCGTCGTGCTCCATGCCGCCGAGGCCCACGAGCTCGCGGTTCACCGAATCACGATCGCCGGTGTCGAACGCCGCGAAGAGTCGATCGATCGACGGCCGATCGCCGCCGAATGCCGCGGCCGCGGCATCGAGCTCGCCGGTGAGCGTCAGCGCGTCCTGGCGCGTCTCCTCGTTGCCCAGCTCGCGCAGGCTCTGCATCGCCGCGCGCGTCTCGTCGAGCATCGCGCGCCGCACGCTGGTCAGCGTCTCGAGCAGGATGCGCATCGACAGCGGGTTCTTTTCGTCGGGGATGCCGTCGACGAGCGACGCGAGCGTCGACTGCACCGCGCGAAGCTGCCCGAGCTTCAGCGCCACGGGCACGTAGCCCTTCGCGAGCTCTTCGCTGTCGTCTGCCGTGCGCTTCTGCGAGAGCACCGAGACGCCCGCCGTGAGCGCGAAGGCCGCGAGCGTCACCGCGAACGAGATCAGGATCCGCGTCGCGACCGTGCGGCGCGGCGGACCCGCGGGCGGGATGGACACGCGTGCGCTCATCGCCCCTTCGGCCCCGCGCTCACCCCCTCTATCACCCGCGCCTCGTCGGCGCGGACCCCTCGATGCCGAGCGCTCGCGCGACCACGGTCACGAGATCGATCGCGTCGGCGCCCTGCTTGCGGAACGTCTGGAGGCTCGACGCGCAGGCCGTGACCACGGTCCCGCCGCCGCCGGCCTCGTGATCGGCGATGCGCTGCTTCGCGATGTTCCGCGAGACCTCGGGCATCGTCACCGGCAAGAGACCGCCCGCGCCGGAGCAGCGACCGTCTTCGCGACGTCGCTCGAACTCGTCGGGCGCACGACCGAGCGCCAGCGAGAGCAGCGCACGCGGCTGATCGTAGACGCCGAGCCCGCGACCGAGCTGACACGGGTCGTGATAGCGAACCGGTCCGTCGCCGAGCCCGGGCACCAGCTTCATGCGACCGAGCTCCCGCGCGGCGCGCTCCGCGAAGTGCTCGATGGGCACGATCATGCCCACGCCGTTGTTTGCATGATGCACGCGAATCGTCGATGCGCATCCCGCGTCGATCACGACGACGCGCTCCTTGTGCTTGATGGCCTGCGCGAGCATCTCGCCCTGCTGGATGAAGCGCTTCTTGTCGCCGGCGTGGAGCAACGGCGCACCGCAGCACACGTCGACCAGGGAGACCTTTCCGCCCACCAGCGCCGCGGTCGCGCGCACGGCATCGCGGGCCTCGGCCGGCGCATTGCGCGCGTACGCGCATCCGAGCAGCACCGCGGTTGATGCGCGATCGTCCACTTCGGGAAGAACCGAGAGGTCTCGCGCGCTCTTCCCGAGCACCGCGCTCCGCTCGACGAATCGTTCGAGGACTCGCTTTGCGCCGGCCGGAGCCACGCCGTTCTCGACGAGCGCGCTCCGCGTCTCGAGGAGCGTGCCGGTCACGTCGTTCTTGTGATCGCAGTGCTCACGACACCCGAAGCACCCCGTGCATGCCCACGCGGGATCCGCGAACGACGGCGACAGCGAGACGCTCTCGTTCGCGACGAAGTACGCCATGCTCATCTTGCCCCAGGGCGTCAGCGTCTCGCGCTCCTCGGCGTTCGAGACGGGACATGCCGTGCGACACAGCTTCGGGCAAAAGACGCATCGCTCGAGGGTGGCCTTCCGCGGCTCGAGCTGCGGAAGCCGCTTCAGCGGGCGATCGTCGGGACGGGACATGAGCGTGGTCAGGGGATTATGCCCGACATCATGACAAGGGGGCGTAGGAGATCGCGGCCTCGTCGAGCCGCGTTGCGAGCTCGGCGATGGCGGCGTGCGCCACGCTCTTCGCGACGGCGAGGTCGACCATGGCATGCGCCATCACGCGGTGTTGAGCCCGTAATTTACGGCCGAAATGCTCGTCGACGTAGAACAGCCCCTCGGGTGAGAGACGGCGCACGAGCGCGACCGCGGCCCGCATCGCGAGCGGCGTCGCGAGGAATGGCCCGAGCCGCGCGCCCGCCTCGGCACGACCGATCCGATGCGAGAGCTCCACGCCTTCGCGACACGCGCGCGACGTCAGAGCGAGCAGTAGCGTGTCGTTCGCGAGCGCCTCCATGCTGCCGGCGAGGCCCACCGACATGCCGATCGGGATCATGCAGACCGTCGTCGCGGGGTTGGCCTCGTGCACGCCGAGCTCGAGATGCGTGTCGAGACCGGCCTCGTTCAGCAGCCCGCTCAATGCACGTACGACTTCGCCGTGACCACCCGCGCGCGGCTCGTCGATGCGCGTCGGCGCCGGCGGAACCCAGTAGCGCACGATGCCGTCCTCTCGCGCGTACGCGACGACGCCGGGCATCGCAGCGAGCAGGCGAGCCCCGAACGCCGCACGCATGCGCGCGTAATCGCCGGGCAGCATCGGCGTGAGCACGAGGATGGGAGCGCTCGATGCGTCGAGCACGGGCCGGATCGCCTCGAGGTCCTCGGTGCCGACCGCGAGCAGGATCACGTCTGCGTCGCCCGGCACCGCTGCGGCGCGTGCCGGCTCGGCGATCGTCTCACGTCGATCGCGCACGTCTTTGACGCGCTCGATGACGATCGGCGTGCGCTCGGAGACGCGCGCGGCACGCACCACGAACGTCACGCTCGCGGTCGTTCGCGCGGCGAGCCGCACGCCATAGACGCTACCCAAGGCGCCAGCGCCGTATACCGCGACGTGCATCGCGTCCCTCCGTCAGCGCTCGATGCGCTCTCCGCTCAACGATACGTGAAGCGGAGGTCGTGATCGCAGATGCGGAAGACGTCGCCCTCGGCGATCTGCTTCCGAGCGATGCGCTGGCCGTTGTACTCGACGCCGTTCGTCGAGCCCATGTCGACCATGAAGTAGACGCCGTTCTGGTACTCGATCATCGCGTGCTGTCGCGAGACGTTCGGGTCCTTCAGCGTGAGGTCGCTCGACTGCTTGCCGCGGCCGATGACGAAGCGGTCCTTCGACACGCCGACCTTCTCGCCCTGATAGATGATGCTGAGCGTCGCGCCCTGCGGTGAGAGCCCGCCGTTGTAACCGCCACCGCCACCACCGCTACGAGCGTCGCGCGATTCGTTGGGGATCGGGGGCATCGAAGGCGCGCGACCCGGAATGGGCGGCGGCGCGCTGCGTGGAGCGCTGGGAGGCTGCGAACGTCCTTGCTGCATTCCGCCCGGCATGGCGCCGGTCGACATGCGCGGCGGAGGCTGCATGCCCATCCCGCTCTGGATGCCACCACCGCGCGGCGGCGGAGGCGGAGCGGGGAGACCACCACCACGCGCGGGCGGCGGAGGAAGGCCACCCGCACCGGCGCCGGCGCGACCACGCGGATCGGGTCCGGGCATTCCGCGCATGGACTGCGGAGGAGGAGGCATCGGAGGGGGAGGCGCGCTCGGGTAGCCGCCGCCGCCACCGCGCTGCTCTTGGACCGAGTCCTGCCGACCGCCGCTCGGGCTGGGGCCGGAGTTGGGATAGGGAGTGCGACCGCCGTAGCTACGCTGCCGCGCGTACTGCTTCATCGCCTCGTTGATGAGGTAGTCGACGCTGCATTCGAGCTCGCGCGCCATCTGCTCGAAGGTCTCCCAGAGCATGTCGCGACACTGGAATGTGCGTGGGCTCTTCTTGTTGGGATCCGAGCTCATGACTTCTCTTCAGCCTACTTCTTGTCTTCTTTGTCCATCGACGGCACGAGACAGAACTTCACGAACTCACCGACGGTCTTGAGCTCCTTCGGCTCGGTCTCCTTGGGATTGCCGGCCTTCGGCACATCGCAGGACCAGGAGCACTCGTCTTCCTTCTCGCACTTCGGAAGGGGAGTGGGATCGTTCTCGAACGGCTGCACGATCGGGCGATCGGCCTTCCTGCCCTCCCAGTAGAAGCCGAGCGCCGTCATGTGCGCGCCGAACTCCTTGCTGGTGAGGTAGGGCGCGAGCAGATCCTTCGGCTTCGGATCGCCTTCCATCTGCTTGATCTTGCCGGCGTACGAGAGCGGCTCCGTCATGCCCATCTTCGTCGCCGGCGTCTTCGGGAGACGCGCGAGGAAGTCGCGGACCTGCGCCGTCGA
>JAXDMI010000107.1:0-5652 GCA_034666145.1 Myxococcales bacterium
CGTCGATGGCGGCGTCGATCTCGAGGTCGCGCATACGCACGTGCAAATCGAGCGTCCGGGCGCGACGCGTGAGAGCGAGCGACGTCTTGCCCATGGAGAAGCGAGCGATCTCTCCCGCCGCATGGAAATCGTCGCTCACGCGCGCGATCGGCGCGGGCCCGAGCACCGTGCGGTCGAGCATCATGCGCTGGCCCGCGAGGTCGTAGGCGAACGCGAACGCCGTCGCGGCATAGCCGGTGCGAACGATGGCGACGGAGAACCAGACCTCTTCGGTCGCGAGCGCGACGTAGATCCAGCGCTTGCGACGCGTCACGCGATGGCGCAGTCCGAGGTTCGCGAACTGGACCGCGGGCAGCGGCCCCGCGTACGCGCCGAACGCGGGCTCGCTGGTGCCGGCCGTGAGGAACGACGGCGGAGCGGCGGCGAGAACGCGCGGGATCCGGGGCATGCGAGAGGTCACGGAATGCATGGTCGCACGGCCGCATCTCCGCGATCGCGACTTCCCGCATGGCCTCGCAGGAGGTAGAAACAGGCGAGATGATCCTCCGCCATCCTCGTCCGAATCCGCAGCTCGTGCCGTCGATCGCCGCCTTTGCGCTGGGCCTCGCGGCCCTCTCGGGTCTGACCGGCCTCGGTTGCTCGGGCCACGCGTCGGCCCAGGCCGGAGGCGGCACGACGGTCGCGAAGACCACCGCCGCGCCTGCGACCCCCACGAGGATCACGTCGTTCGCGGTCTCGAACGAGAACCTCAACGTCGACAAGGTGGGCCTGCGTGACGGCTTCATGAAGCCGGACGGCGCGCGCGATCTCGCGTTCACGCTGACCATCGACGGCCCCTTCGACTCGCTGTTCGTGGTCTCCACGAACGCGAAGGGCGAGCCGGGCTACGGCCTGCGCGCCGATACGCTGGTCGGCACCGAGGAGATCCCCACCGAGCTCGGCGGCGTCATCGACACGGGCAAGATGACGGTCGGCATCGGCGTCGTCGAGAACGGCAAGTTCATCAACGGCGAGAGCGGCTCGGCGCATGGCGGCCCGGGGGTCCACACCCTGACGCTGTACATCCCGAACACCGCCACGCTGCAGGCCGGGAGCTTCGTACGCCCGTATCTACGTGCTCCGGGCAGCTCTGCACTGCTCCCGGGGCCCGTCGTTCCGTACTGACACCGGAAGTGAGCGAGAGGCTTCGCGAAGGCGACGCACTGGTCTAGACTGCCTCCCCATGACGATCCGCGGGTGGAACGAGTCCTGGCAGGCGATGTTCGAAAGCCTCGGACGAATGAAGGCCGTATGGCCGACCCGCGGGTGGAGCTGGGACCCGCGTCTCCTCTGCTGCACCTCTTCGTTCACGACCGAGCAGGAGCCCGCCGCCCGCACCGCGACCGCGATCGCGCTGCCCAACGAGTGGACGCCGGCCACCATCGTGCGCGCACCGCAGCAGCTCCGCGACGTCGTCGAGCGCGCGGGCGGCATCCGCCAGGGCCAGCTCGTCTTGTCGAACGGTCCCCTCAACGGCCTCCTCGTGTACGGCCTCTGGTGGCCCTGGGGCGACGCCGAGACGGTCTCGCTCCGCGTCGGGCTCGCCGATGTCGATCCGAACCGCGAGCCGTCGCTGAAGTTCCGCGACGTCTTCGGCGTCTCGTTCTAGTCCGTCCCTGCTCCGCTGCTCCGCAGGCTATGTCTTTCCCGCTGCTCCGCAAGCTACGCGAGGAAGCGCACCGGGCGCGTTCGTAGGTCCCTCGAGTCGAGCTGCGTGCAGAGCGTGTCGAACGACGCGCGCGGCACACCGCGGTGCTCGAGCTCGTCGAGTGATTGCGGCAACGGCACGTCGGTGACGAGCGTGGCGAGCTTCTTGTAGAGGAGCGCGTTGTCGCGCTCGGCGCTGAGCACCGCGGCGAGGCGCGGCGCGCCGGTGACCTTCACGTCCCATTCGCGGTAGTCGTCCGGAATGCGCTCGATGGTCCCCCACCGAGCCAGGATCGCCGCCGCGGATTTCGCGCCGAACCCGGCGAGGCCGGGAATGCCGTCCGCGGTGTCGCCGACGAGACCGAGCAGATCGGGGATGCTCGCCGGCGGAACGCCTCGCACCGCGCGGACCACGTCCTCGTCGATGAGCTTCCGGCGGATCCGGTCCACCTGGACGACGCGTGTACCTTGCACGCATTGTCCGAGGTCCTTGTCGGGGGTCAGGATGCGGACCTGCTCGACCATCGGCCCGAAGCGCGTCGCGCCGGTGGCGAGCGCGTCGTCGGCCTCCCACTCGTCCATCGACCACACCACGATGCCGAGGGCGCGCATCGCGACCTCGGCGAGGTCGAACTGGTTCCGGATGGCGGGGAGCACCCCCTCGTCGCTCTTGTAGTCGGCGAAGAGGCGATTCCGGAACGAGACGATCGGGTTGTCGAACGCGATGGCGAGGTGGGTCACCGCCTCGTCGGGATCATGCAGCAGCGCGAGCATGTTGGAGACGAGGCCGGTCGTGGCCTTCACATCCATCGGCCCGGTCGCGAGCTGTATGGCCTTTCCGGGGCGCTGCGAGAAATGGGCGCGGAAGAGCTCGAACGTTCCGTCGACGAGGTGGACGCGCATGGCAGCGACGCATGGTACTCTTTTGGCGTACCCCGTCGGGTATCGCGTCATCAGGAGGGCTCGGGTTGGCGGACGCGTCGCAGCCAAAGACGGGCGCCTCACACAAGCGTGTCGGCTCGGTCGTTCGCGGCAAGTACCGCGTCGAGGCGTTCCTCGCGACCGGGACGATGGGCAACGTGTATGCGGCGACGCATCGGAACGGCGCGCGCGTCGCCCTCAAGGTCCTGCACAAGCAGCTCGCCGAGGATCCGGCCCTGTGCGAGCGCTTCAAGCGCGAGGGCTATTTCGCGAACTCGATCGGGCATCCGGGCATCGTCCGCGCCATCGACGACGACGTCACCGAGGACGGCTGCCCGTTCCTCGTGATGGAGCTCCTCGAGGGCGAGACCATCGACGAGCGACGACGCCGCAAGGGCGGAAAGCTCCCGCTCTCGTGGCTCCTGCCCGTCGCCGACTCGCTCCTCGACATCCTCGCCGCCGCACACGCGAACAACGTCGTTCATCGCGACCTGAAGCCGGACAACGTCTTCGTCACGAAGGGCGGCGAGGTCAAGGTCCTCGACTTCGGCGTCGCGCGCTGGAACGACGGCAAGAGCTCGAGCGACATGACCGGCGTCGGCATGGTGCTCGGGACTCCCGCGTACATGCCGCCCGAGCAGGCGCTCGGGCGTCGCGAGGACGTCGACGCGCAGAGCGATCTCTGGGCGGTCGGTGCCACGCTCTTCGTCGCGCTCTCCGGCGAGTCGGTGCACGTCGGCGGCGATGCCAAGGCGAAGCTGATCGCGACGGCGCGAACGGCGGCACGACCGCTTCGCGAGGCTGCGCCCGAGGTGCCGCGCGCGGTGGCAGCGGTGATCGACCGCGCCCTCGCGTTCCACAAGCAGGAGCGCTGGCCCGATGCCGAGGCCATGCGTGAGGCGCTCCGCTGGGCGCGCATGACGCTCGAGGATCGACCGAGCCAGCAGGTGGCGGCGAGCAGCGAGCCGGAGCTCGAGAAGATCCCCGCGCCCGTTCCCACGCGACGCACGGTCGACGACGAGCCGACGGTGATGCGGCACCGCAACGCCGCCGAGGACCCGCCGCAGTCGAAGGATTTTTTGACCAGCGCGCCGCCCATTACGCTGCGTGACGTACCGAAGTCGGTCGGCGTCGCGCCGTCGTCGCTGGGGCCCGTGTTCTCGCTCGCAGGCGACCCGGTGTTCTCGCTGCGTCGCGGGAAGGACGACGCGCCGTCCACCGAGCGTCTGCCAGGAGGCGAGACGAGGAATCCGTCGAAGAACGAGGCCACGAGCGACACCGCGATCCTGATCACGCATGCGAGCGATCGCGTCGTGCACGGCGACGCGATGCCGAGCTACGACCCGACGGCAGCGATGGGCGACGAGATGCCCGCGAGCAGCGCGGACGACATCGGGCCCAAGTCGGTGGACGTGAACCTGAGCTTCACGCGACCGATGGCGGCGATGGTGATGCCGCCGTCATTCCCACCGCCGCAGCGCGCGCTCTCGGAGCCGCCTCCGGCGCACCAGCGCTCGTCGTCGCCGCCACCGCGCGTCGTGTCCGCGCCGCCGCCCCATCTGCGGACCGCACCGGGCATCGGTCCCGCGCCTGCGCCGCCGCCGCTGGGATACCCGCAGCATCCGCATCTCTCGTCGGGCCCTCCTCCCGCCGACGCGTACGCGCACACGCAGCTGCCGACGTCGCCGTCGTTGCGCGTCATCGCGGAGTCGTTGTCGCGTCCGTCATTGCCGCCGGAGGCACCGGGGCCGCTGCTCTCGCAGATCGTGAAGCCTCGGTGGAGCGTCGCGAAGATCCTCGTGCCCATCGCCTTCGTGCTCGTCGCGATGGCGGCGGTGTTCGTGGTGTTGCGCACGCGTGCGGCGAACGCGCAGCACGCGAGCGCGGCGGCCGCCGCGACGACCGTCGCAGCCGCGCCGGGAAGCGGCGATCCGGCGAGCGCGAATCCGGCGGCGCACGCGCCCGCAACACCGGCGTCCGCAACGGCACCGCCCGCCATCGCGTCGTCGAATGTCGCCAACCTGCCCGATGCGGATCCGAAGTCCGCGCGCACGACGCCGGCGGAGCCGAAGAAACGCCCGCGACCGCGACCGCGCAAGCCCCCGGCGGTGAAGCCCACCGAGCCCGTCGCCGCCGAGCCCGCCACGGCAGCCCCGGCGACGCCGCCCGAGCCGACGGCCACGGCCACGGCCACGGCGACGCCGCCGGACCTCACCCCGAAGGACTCCCTCCCCGTGAAAGATCCGGACCCGCCGAAGCCGAGCCCCACGCCCCCGGCCGACACGACGAGCCCGTAGCCAACGCAGCTCAGCGCCACTTGAAGAGGCGCAGCGCGAGCACGAAGCTGAGCACGCCCCAGAGCGCGCAGATGCCGAGCTTGTCCGCCACCGACGCGAGCGATGCGCCTTGGATCATCACGGCGCGGAGCGCGTCGTTCAGCGCCGTGAGCGGCAGCGCCTTGATGAACGGCTGCATCGGCTCCGGGAACTTCGCCGACGAGAAGAAGACGCCCGAGCACAAATACATGGGAAAAGAAGCCACGTTGATGAGCCCGCTCACCACCTGCGGACTCTCCGCGCGCGACGCGAGGAGCAGGCCCATCACCGCGAAGGTGAGCCCGCCGACCATCGCGACCAGCACGAGCGACACGAGCGAGCCCGTGATGTGCACGTCGAACATGAAGCGCGCGAAGATGAGCAGCGGCGGCAGCTCGGCGAGCAGCATGAATGCACGCACGATCAGGAACGAGAAGAGGAAGTCGGCGCGCCGCATGGGCGTGGCCATCAATCGCTTGAGCAGCTTCTTCGCGCGCATCTCGGCCAGTGAGAAGCCGATGCCCCAGAAGCCCGTCGACATCAGCCCGAAGCCGATGAGGCCCGGCACGAGGAAGTCGATGTAGCGCGAGCCCGGCTCGGTGACGGTGCGCGCCTCCGCCGTGAAGGTGTCCGCCCTTCCCTCCCCGCGCTGCAGGAGATCGTCGGTGACGGCACGCGCGAGGCGGCTATCGGGGCGCGTGGGGTCGTAGCGATACGCGTAGCCGTCGGT
>JAXDMI010000108.1:0-3580 GCA_034666145.1 Myxococcales bacterium
TACCGCGACCGTGTCACCCTTCTCGATCTCCGCGTTCTCCGCGGCCATGTAGCCGGTCGGAAAGATGTCGGACAGGAAGAGCACCTTCTCGTCGGGGAGATCGGACTCGATCTTCAGCGGCCCGACGTCGGCGAACGGTACGCGCAAGAACTCGGCCTGCCCGCCCGCGAAGCCGCCGAGCATGTGCGAGAAGCCGAAGCAGCCGGCGGGCGAGTGGCCCATTGCCTTCTCGGCGAGCTTGGCGTTCGGGTTCGACGTGTCGCAGCACGAGAAGAGGCCCTTCTTGCAGAAGAAGCACTCGCCACACGCGATGACGAACGGCACGACGACGCGGTCGTCCTTCTTCAGCTTCTTCACGGCGCTGCCCACCTCGACCACGATGCCCATCGGCTCGTGACCGAGGATGTCGCCGCGCTCCATCGTCGGCTGGTAGCCGTCGTAGAGATGGAGATCGGAGCCACAAATCGCGGTCGACGTGATCTTCACGATGACGTCCGTCGGATCCTTGATCGTCGGATCGGGGACCTTGTCGACGCGAACGTCCTCTTTGCCGTGCCAGACGAGTGCTCTCATGAAAGATCCTGTCGCTAGAAGTTGTGGGGCCACGAGCCGCGGCGATCGGCATGCGACGCCGGAGCGCGCGAGCTGTGTGCACGCGGCGTGCCCTCAGCGGATCGGCGCGAGGTCGGTACGCGCGAGCAGCGCATGCACGGCATCGCCGAGGACGTCGCGCTGGAGACGCTTGGCGTCCCCGAAGAAAGCCTTCGCGATCGCGCTGTCGAGGCGTCGGGTGCCGACCAGCGCGAGCGCTTCGTCGACGTCCTCCACGCCTTCGGCGTAGGTGACGCGCTCCTCCGCACCTTCGGGCTCGCGGAAGCGCTTGCGGAAATACTGCATGCCGAGGCTTCGTACGCGTGCCTGGTGATCGCCGGTGACGACCACCTGGAGGCCGTGTCGCTGTTGCGTATCGAGCTCGGCGAGCGCCTTCTCGACCACCTCGTGGAGCGCGGTGAGCTGCACGTGCGTCGCGAGCGTCGTGAGGTGGAGGAGCTGCGGGCCGGCGACGCGCGCGAACGCATCGAGCTCGGAGCTGGTGGGCGGTGCGTCGCCGAGCACGCGGTCGAGGAACGCGAGCGACGCATCGAGCACTTCGCGGATCGCGACGCGCGTCTCGCGATCGGCCTCTTGCTCGGCATCGAGCGATGCGAGCGCAGCGGCGACGTGCTCGCGCAGCATCTCGACGCGACCGTCGGCGGGGATCGCGAGCGCACCGTCGTGGCCGTTGCCGTTTCGATGGAGTGCCGCAAAAATAGCGACCGGCGCATGCGCGGCGGACTTGATGACGTGGAAGATTCGCGGCGTCAGCGCCATCTCGCGGCGCTCGCCGTCGCGGAAGACGAACAGCGTATCGGCGTGAACCACGAACACGGGAGCGTCGAGCTTCGCCTCGTCGCGCGCGGTGTCGTAGGCGCAGTGGAAGCCGTCGTTGACGCCGTCGAGCGCACCGCCGACCCGCGGCGGCGGATTGCCAGGCCCCTCGGCTCCGCTCGTGGCGATCTTCGTTCGATCTGCCATCGACGACGACTCTAGTCGATCATGTTGCCCAGATCGCGCCGTGCGCAGTGGCTTCGTCGGGGGTCGGTGCGGCGACGTAGTAGTACGCCGAGACCGACGCGCGACACCGGCCCTCCGGGCACGCCAGCGGCGCGGGGTGACCGTGCCAATACGCGTCACCGTGCGCCATCACGATGAGGCGATCGAGGAGAGGGGGATAGCTCGCCACGCAGCGTGAACGCTCTGCGTCCCACAGCTCGAGCGCGCCGCCCCAGGCCGGCTCCCAATCAGCGGCGAGATAGTAGAGGACCGTGACCTTGCGCTCGAGGTGCCGCGTGCGATCGCGATTGAAGTCGGCGTGCAGCGCGAGATGGCCGCCCGGCAATGTGAGCGAGAGACCCGCGCCACGATGATGCGCATCGGGGATGAGGCCTTCGATGCCGGTGAGCGCCGACAGGAAATCGAGGAACGCCATGCCCGAGAGCTCGGCGAGCAAGTGACGGATGCCGCCGTCGACACCCTCGAAGCCGCTGCGTTGAAGCTGTCCGAGACGCGCGGCCTGCTCCTTGTAGTCACGGCGCATCCATCCCGGATGCTCGGGTCCGGGGAACTGGCGGGCGAGCGCTCGAGCGAGGTCGTCGCCGAGGAGATCGTCGAACACGGCGTGCGGGTAGGGGTCAGCGGCGCGATACGAGTCGCCGCTCGCGAGCGCCAGGTCACGCAGCTTCTTGCGATCGAGGAAGAAGCCTGGACCGTTCGCCGTGGCACCGACTGCGACGCTCATCACGAGAGACGATAGCCCGGCGGCGGGCGTTCACGGCACGGTGTCGAAGTAGGCCTTCACGTCGCGGCGCAGGAGCATGTAGAGGAGGAAGCCGCCGAAGGGCCACGCGAAGCACGACACCATGCACGCCGCGGCAAAGAAGATCGACGACCAGCGCGCGACCTTGCTTCGCTTGCCGAGACCCCACGCGTTGAGGGCGCCCCACGTGCCGAGGACGAGCACGTAGGCGATGGCGCCGGCGATTCCGACGACGCGCCATTGGTGGATCGACTCGGCCGAGATGTCGAAGGCCGCCGGCGGCTTGTAGAAGAAGAACTGGAACGTGAGCAGCGTGAACGTGATCGCCGTCATGATGACGACGCCGATCTGCAGCTGTCCGCAGCTCTTCACGGCCTGACGCGTGGCGTCGATCGGCGTGGCCGGAGCGGGCGCTACGTTCTCGCGGTACATGCCTTCATCCTAGAGCGATTTGCGGGTGGCGTGCATCGCGACGCTGCCGTTCTTGTCGGTGCCGTCGAGACTCGAACCTCGGACGATGAGGACCTTCTTGTCGCCGATCGGGACGTTCCCGCTGACGACGGCGTAGTCGACGAGCGTGAGGACCTCGCCGCGCAGCGTGCCCTGAACGCGCGTCGTGCCCCAGCCCGGCCACACCATCGTCCCTTCGACGGCGCCGTCGCGGACCGAGTCGATGCGCAGCGTGAACGGATACGTGGTGCCCATCGAGCCGGTCCACGTGCTGCCCTCGAGGCGGAGCGGGTCCTCGAGCCGGTGCTGCGCACGTTGCTTGACGAGGTACTGGCCGCTGCCCGCGAGGGCGGCGCCGACCGCGAGGCCGCAGAGGACCTGGACCAGCATGATGAGCCGCCGCCGATCGGGCGCCAGCGTCGTGCCTACCGGGGGCTCTTTGCGGTACGGCACACCTCGAGCGTAGCACCGGGGTTTCGCCTGCATCTCATCCGGAAGGAAATCGATAAGTCCTTCGTGGCAAGCCGAGTATTCGCCCCTTCGGCCGGTTCGCACTATTCCTTGTGCTCATGGGTGACAAAGCCGTGGTCCCGACGAGATGCGACGCATGCGGGGCGGAGCGAGAGCTCGTTCGCAGCGGCGACCGCACCGCCGCGCGCTGCGATGCGTGTGGCAAGGTCGAGGACGTCGAGATCGTCTGCGCGGCCCAGAAGAAGTGGACGCTCGTGGACCCCGACGGCGCCGTGCGCTCGTTCGCGAGCCGTGATGCGGTGA
>JAXDMI010000109.1:0-2903 GCA_034666145.1 Myxococcales bacterium
GCGCTGGTCTCGCCGCTCGTGAAGCGCTCCCGCTGGATCGCTCGCGCCTTCTCGACGCGCGCTCGAACGACGGCGCTCCGCTCGCCGCCCGCTCTCCCTCGCAAGCTGAGGACATCGACAGGCGGCAGCACGACATGGATGTCGAGGCGATCGACGAGCGGTCCGCTCAGGCGCGCGCGATACGCGCGCACCTGGTTGGGGGCGCATTCACATCGTCGAGCGCCGTCGCCGCGGAAGCCGCACGGACAAGGATTGGTGGCCCCTACCACCATCGGGCGTGCCGGAAATGTGGCGGTGATCTGCGCGCGCGAGATGGTGACGAAGCCGTCTTCGAGCGGCTGCCGGAGTGCCTCCAGCGTTCCACGACGGAACTCGGAGAGCTCGTCGAGGAAGAGGACGCCATTGTGCGCCAGGCTGACTTCGCCGGGACGCGAGAGCTCCCCTCCTCCCACGAGCGCGACGTCGCTCGCCGTGTGGTGGGGCGCGCGAAACGGACGCACGCCCATCCGGCGTGAAGCCCCGAGCAATCCCGCGACGCTCTGGACGGCCAGCACCTCGAGCGCCTCGTCACGCGCGAGTACCGGAAGGATCCCTGGGAGACGGCGCGCGAGCATCGTCTTGCCGCCCCCCGGCGCACCCATGAACAAGAGGTTGTGCGCGCCCGCTGCGGCGACCTCGAGCGCTCGGCGTGCGCCGGTCTGACCGCGGACGTCCGCGAGGTCTTCGACGGCGAGCGGCGGCGCGGCCTCGGGCCCCGTCGATGCTCGCGGAAGCGCGCGTTCGCCGCGCAACGCCTCGACGAGGTCGGCCAATGTTTGCGCGATCCCGACTTCGATGCCGTCGACCAACGTGGCCTCGGCCTCGTTCGCAGCGGGAACGATGGCGCGGGCCACACCTCGCTCGCGCGCCCCGAGCAGGTGCGCCACCACACCACGGAGCGGATGCAGCGTCCCGTCGAGCGAGAGCTCACCGAGGAAGAGGATCTCGCCGAGGGCCTCCGGAGGCAGCAGATCCAGGCAAACGAGCGTTGCCACCGCGATCGCGAGATCGAACGCGCTGCCTCTCTTCTTCACGTCGGCGGGCGCCAAGTTGACCACGAGCCGGTACTCGCTGATGTCGACGCCGAGCTGCGCGAGCGCGCTCTTCACGCGCACGCGACTCTCGCGAACCGCGACCTCGGCGAGGCCCACGAGCTCGAATGCCGGCACTCCGCGGGTGGCCTGCACCTCGACGCGTACCGGATGCGCCGCGAGACCGACGAGGACCGCGCTGTGAGCAGTGGCGAGCATGCCGGACGGATTGCGACCGTCGTGCCGTCCTGCGAAGCCCCGTTTTATCGGCGAATTCGAAAGTGAGGGTATGTCCCGGACAGTTCGCAGGGTGTCCTGGGCCACCCTGCGCATAGGATTTCGAGACGATGATGGGCCCGCCGATGACTGCCGGCATTCGCGTGTGCCCGGGCTGCGGGATCATCGCGCCGCTCGGACGCACGGCGTGCAGCGTGTGCAACGCATCGTTCGGTGCGACAGCCCCCGTCGCACCGGGTCGTCTCGGTCCGATGCTGTTCGCGTGCATCCACGGATGCGACTTCACGTGCAGCGCATGCGGGAAGCGCTCACCGCTCGCCACCATCGACGTCAGCGGCCAGGTCGAGTGCATGTGTTGTGGCATCACGCAGGCGTTCGACGCCGTGCAGTGGACCGACGCGCTCGGTCACGCTCACGACGTCGTCGACCTCGCGGGCCCGAGCCCGGACGGTCAGAACCCCGTTCCGGGGCGCTCGATTGCCGGAAAGAGCCGTCACGCGAAGATCGGCACCGAGTTCACGTCGTCCACGAAGACGCAGAACACGATGATCATGGACGGCAGCGGAACACGCACGCATTCGCTGCGCACGACGGTGAGCCCCGGACATCCGCTCTGCACGGCATGTCGCGTTCCGCTCGAGGTGATGCTCGATCCGAACGGCGTCACGAGAACGCGCTGCCCGCGCTGCAACGACGGCGCGACGTACGCGCTACCGCCGGACGCGATGGCGACCTACGGCTCGCTCCGCGGAGTGATCGCGGGCGAGCAGCGTACCGATCGTCCCGTGGCGCGCACGGCGCGCGGTCAGGGTGGCGTCGAGGCGGTGGTGTGTCCGCAGTGCGGCGCAGCCCTGGCCGCGGGCGAAGGCGAGATGGTGAAGTGCACGTTCTGCAGCATCACCGCGCGCGTTCCCGGCAAGCTCGCACGACGGCAGCGTCAGGGCGCACCGCCGCCGATGGTGCCGTTCTGGGTGCTCCTCGATGGGCTGTCGCCCGGGCGAAAGAAGCTCCTGCGTGGACGCAGCGAGGACGACGACGACGACGCGGATGACGACGACGACGATGACGACGGTGGCGCGGCGTATGCGCCGCCAGGAGTCGGCGCACCCTTCGTGAATCCGGGCGCAGTCCCGCCGTGGGCGCATCCGAACCTGCATCGCACGCCGCGCCCGAAGAGCTCGTTGATGGGCGTGATCATCGGCATCTCGGTCGTGGTGGTGCTCGTCCTCGTGGGCCTCGGCGTTGGCGCTGCGCTCTACCTCCAGGCCGATGACGATGGCTCTCCGCATCCGGCGACGCCGGCAGCGACTGCGGCTCCGACTGCGACCGCGACTGCAGCCGCGAAGCGAAAGCGCTGATCGAGGACGCTCCGCTCGTCACGTCGCGTCGTGGAAGATGATCCCGGCCGTGAACCGCTGGCCACGTCGCACGCGGCTCACGCCGTGCCGCATGGTGACGCGATAGCTGCCCCGCGTCCCCTGGACGGGACGATGGTGGACGGCGAACACGACGCCATCGCCGCGCTCGAGCGGCACCACCTCGACGCGTGACTGCATGCGAGGTCTCTGCTCGGTGAGCACGAGCTCTCCGCCCTCG
>JAXDMI010000110.1:0-3722 GCA_034666145.1 Myxococcales bacterium
CTCGTCCTTGCGGCGACCGAGCTTCGTCATCGTGAGCGTGAGGGGCGGGATCTCGACGTGCGTGCGGCGGCGCGCCCCCGGGATGCGCCGGATGCCGGTGCAGAACCAGCTCAGGTCGACGTCGAGATCGTTGCGCTCGCACTCGGCGAAGCCGCAGGGAACCTCGCGCGCCTCGAGCTTGATGTCACTGCCCACCACGAACTCGGCGCCGAACGCCGCCGCCTGGCGCGTCAGCTTCATCGAGGCGATGTTGCGCGCCTGCTGGATGGCGTCGGTCGCGGCGACGACCTCGCCGCTGCGCGTCGAGTCGGCGGTGACGTGCCACACGTGATAGCGACAGAACTCGAAGAAGAAGCCGCACGGCTCGTAGCCGTCTTGCGCGAGCGCCCACAGCTCCTGACCGG
This sequence comes from Myxococcales bacterium, assembly GCA_034666145.1. GTDB lineage: Bacteria > Myxococcota_A > Polyangia > Polyangiales > Polyangiaceae > Labilithrix. The sequence continues at coordinate 405 of JAXDMI010000110.1, forward strand.
AGAGGTCGGTGATGATCGGCTGACCCGGCGGATGCGTGATCCACGGCGCGCGCACGGCGGTGCCGACGACGGTGAACTCGATCACCTCGCCGCCGTCGTCGCCACCTTTGCCTCGCGCACCCATCGTGATCATGCGCTCGCGGAGATGAGCGCCGATGACGGCATCGGCGCGCACGAACGCAGCTTCCTGGAAGAGGCGCGAGACGGCACGGCGACGAGCCTCGCGATGCGCATCGCTGATGACGGTGATCTCGCCGGTCTCGCCCTTGTAATCGGCGATCTGACCGACGTGATAGATGCTGCTGCCCATGACCTGCGAGATGGGCTCGCACTTCACGTCACGCGCGAGGAGGAACTCGCTCACCGAGAGATCGCTCGTGAAGAGGCGGCGGTTCGGTCCCGCTTCTTCGGCGAGACGCTCCTGCGCGCGCAGCGGGATGCCGCCTTGCGCGACGTGCTGCAGGCTGGCGCCGAGATCGAGGAAGCGCCGCTGCCCTCCCTGCCCCCCCTGCCCCCGCTGCCCGATCCCCCCGGGGCCCATCAGCCGTTCACCGACAGCACGAGCGATGGCGTGGCGATGCGATGGTCGGCGCGGATCGGAACGACCGCGGTGCCGATCGCACTGAACTCGAGGACGTTCACGCCCCACGTGTGATTGCTCTCGTCGACGGTGACGCCGACGATGCCCTCCGCGCCGAGCGCCTCGGCCTCGGCTTGCATGCGCTCCATCGCGAGCTCGCGCGCGTCGTAGAACGCCTGCGTCGGGCCGGTGAGCTCCATGTTCTGGTGGTAATTGCCCTGCATCTGCGGAGCGACGAAGTACACGCAGTTGCCCATGACCATGCCGACGGGTCGATAGCCGGCGTGGAGAAGCGTCCAGAAATCCTGCCCCGAGAGGTCGGACTGGAACGGCTTGCCGTTCGACGCGCGCCACGTGCCCTCGCCCGCCGCGTTCTTCACCGCGGTGCCGATGGCGAGGAACTCGATCACGTTCGAGCCCCACTGGTGGATGGTGAGCGTGAGACGGACGGCGACGATGCCGTCGGCGCCGAGCGCGTCGGCCTCTTCTTCCATGCGAACCATGGCGAGCTCGCGTGCGTGATAGAGCGCCTGCGTGAGCGTCGTGAGCTCCTCGCTGATGCCGCGCACCGGATGGAAGCCGACGTGGAAGATGCTGCTGCCCATCACGAGTCCGAGCGGCTGGAACCCCACCTCCTTCACGAGGAGGAACTCGTTCACCGACAGATCGCTGGTGAAGAAGTGGTGCTGCCGCATGCTCGAGAGCCGCTCTCGCGCGTGCTGCGGGAGATCGGCCGCGAATGCGGGCTGGTTGCCTTGCTGGAAACCGGGCGGCTGGCGGGGCGGCTGCATCGGCCGACGAAGCTATCGATCAGCGATGCGGCCGTCTACGCACGAAGGTCTGCAAACGCTCGGCGGATCTCACCGGACTCGCGTGTGATCGTTCCCCGTAAGGCGAGCGAGCACCCACGCGGCGCGCGTGTTCGAGCTGGCCTGACGTGCGAGCGCCTTCGTGAGCATTTCGACCCACTGATCGAGGGGCATGACGGTGCTCTTGAGGGCGATGCCGCGCACCATCTTCTTGTGCTGGGCGACGACGCCGGCGCCTTCACGACGAACGAGGAAGCCGTCCGGCTCGACGGTGACCTCGATGGCCTGCACGTAGGAGCCTTGTGCGGTGATGCGTGTACATTCCCCGTATCCCATGTGCAGCGTGTTGGCGAGCTGCCCCAGGAAGCCGTCGATGTTCGAAAGATCGAGGTGCATGCCGGCCGCGATCTGGTGGCCTTCGATCGCGACGAGCACCTGCGTCTTGCAGTAGTCGCAGACGTACGTGCGACCGTCGCCCTGGGGATGCATCATCGCCCCGCAGTTGTTGCAAGGGACCGCGTGGGCCGACATCCCTCCACGGTATCGACGCGCGCGGAGGCCCGCAAGGCTGGGCGGCGCTGGCCGGCGTTGGCCGGCGCTGAACAGCCTGACCCTTGCGTGAGGAGCACGGACGGCCGACCATCGCGGCATGGCAAAGGCGAAGGCGAGAGCGAAGCGGAACGCGAAGGCGCGCTCGGCACCGAAGGCGAAGCGAAGCGCGAAGGCGCATGCCAAAGCGAAGACGCACGCCAAAGCGAAGTCGCACGCGAAGGCCAAGGCGAGGCCGGCTGCGCCGCGCTCCCTCGTTGGCGTGGCGACGCATGCCGAGCGCTTCGAGCGTCAGGCGTACGACGTGCCCGTGCTCGATCTCGCCGAGGCGGTGGCGCTCGCGACAGCGCTCCTCGCCGTGAAGCCGGCGAAGGCGACGGCGATCATCGTCGAGGAAGCGAAGCGCGTCGCCGCAGCGCGCGATCGTGCGCGTTCGGTGCAGAAGACGAACGGCGCGCACGGAGCGACGACCGATGCGCGTGCGTACGACGTCGCGATGGATCGCGCGTGGGCGACGTTCGTGCGCCGGATCCAGGATCACGTCGAGCTGCCGGGCCCTCGCGACGCGTCGACCGCCGATGCGCTCCGCATCTTCTCCATCGTGAGCGATCTGTCGATCTTGAAGCTGAACTTCCTCGCCGAGTTCGCGCAGATCGGCGCACGGCTCGACGCGCTGAAGCGCGAAGGTCTGCTCGACGTGGCGGGTCGTCTCACCGGACCGGTGTTCCTCGAGGAGGTGCTGCGCTGTCACGGTGAGTATGGCCAGGCGCTCGGCCTCATGCCTGCGGGTCCGCAGGGCGACGCCGTCATCGATCGTGGTGAGGCGCGCAACGCGCTCGCCGAAGCGATCGCCGAGTACGCCGTGCAGGTGATGGCGCAAGCGCGAGCCGGACGTCACGACAGCTGGGCACCCGTGCAGAAGGCGTTGAAGCCGATCATGGATCTCCGTTTGCGCCGCGCGCGTGAACAGCATGCCCACCCCGCACCGGCGCCGCGTCCGGTCCATCCGCCGATCGTCCGCGTCGAGCAACCGAGCTGATCGACGCCGACTAGCGGATCACAAGGCCTGGTTCGCGCTCCGTCGGCGGCACCGGCGGGTGTGTCGAAATTGCGACACTCTGTCATCGTTACCGCGATTGACGGCGCGCACGTAGCGCCGCGGTCACACTCACAAAGGTGATTCTCGCGATCGGAACTGCGCGGAATCGGAGGAGGATCCCGTCAAGCCCTGGATATGCGAGAAGGTTTCGGATACCGCCGGCGTAGAACCGGGCGAGCAACGCCGAACTTCGTGACCGGCACGACTTCTGCTCCTCTTCCACGGAAACGCCCCATGCGAACACGCCCGCTCCTTCTTCTCGCCGCCCTGGCGCTCGCAGT
>JAXDMI010000111.1:0-6212 GCA_034666145.1 Myxococcales bacterium
ACGGCGAGACGAAGTCGGATCGCGGCGGCTACAACCTGCGCGCGAGCGATCCCTTCATCAAGAAGAGCCACGCGCCCATCGAGATCCGCGTCGAGGCCAAGGACAACGATCCCATCACGGGGCCGAAGTGGGGCGCGAGCGATGCCATCACCGTCGTTCCGCCCGACGTCGGCGAGCCCGAGGCACGCCGTCTCGCGGCGCTGGTGCGCTTGCGCGACGCGCTGGTCGACGCGCTCGCGTGGCGCCTCGGTCATCCCGTGCCCAAGGAGCTCAAGGACCGTCGCGAGTTCCTCGATCGCGAAGCGAAGGTCGAGGACGACGCCACCGAGCTGCTCGAGACCACGCTCTCGACGTCGTATGCGGGCGTTCGCGTGCCCGGTCGTCTCGCGGCACTGCTCCGCGGACGGATGCGCAAGGTGAAGGAGGCGGTCACCAACGAGACACGGTCGCCCAGCACCACCGCGCATGCCGCGGTCGTGAAGGCGACCGAGCGCATCGTGCTCGTCGTCGACGCCGTCGTGCAGGGGCAAGGCCTCAAGGACACGCGCGAGGTGGCGAAGGAGCTCGCGGACGTCGCCGACGATCTCGCCGTCGGCGGCGCGCTCGCGCAGAAGCCGCCGGAGAAGTCGCGCGGTATCCAGCGCATGGACGCCGCGGCCATGGTCCTCGGCGGCGGCGGTCGCGCGCTGCTGCGGCTCGGTTCGCTGGGTCGCGATCTCGGCGAGATCGTCGACGTGGATCTCCTGCGCGTCGATCGCGCACGAAAAACCGAAGATCTGCCGCACACCGTGCTCGCGGCGCAGGACCTCGCGGCGCGTCTCCGTCAGCCCGATCCGTCGTTCGGCTCGCGCGGCGGTCGGCCTTCGCATGCCGGCGGCGAGTCGGGCGGAGGACGCGGCACGCCGGGCGGCGAAGGCGAGAGCGAAGGCAGCGACGTCGAGCAGGCGTTCAACGAAGCGGCGCAGGAGCTCGAGAAGCTCGCCGCCGAGCACGCGGGTCACGTCGGCAAGGTCGAGCAGACGCTCGCCGGCGGATCGAGCGAAGAGGATCTGAAGCAGCTCTCCGAAGAAGCGAAGAAGCACGCGCAGAAGGTCCGCGACGCCGCGCGTCCGCTTCCCACGGTGGGTGGCGGCAGCGACTCGTGGACCAGCAAGGGCGCCGCGGCGCGCGAGCATGCCGAGCAGATGGCGAAGGCCCTCGAGCAAGGCAACGCCGCCGACGCCGTGCAGAGCGGACGCAACGCCACCGCCGCGCTCGAAGAAGCGAAGCGCGCTGCTGCCCGCGAGCGCTGGGGGCGCTTCGGCGACTCGGCCTCGGAGAAGACCATCGACGAGTCGCGTCGCAACCTCGAGGCCGAGCTGAAGTGGGCCGAGGACAAGCTCGACGAGATGCGGAAGAAGGCTGCGCAGCGCGCGGGCCCCGAGCTCAAGGAGCAAGGCGACACCGAGGGCAAGCTCGCCGAGAAGGCGCGCGACATCGCCAAGAAGGGACGCGACCAGGAGGCACTACCGCCGTCGGCGCTCGAAGCGTTGCAGGGCGCAGAGCAGGCCGCGCGCGAAGCGGCGAACGCGCTCAAGCAAGGCGACGCAGAGAAGGGCCTCCAGCGACAGCGCGAGGCGCAGCAGAAGCTCGAGCAGGCGAAGGACGCGCTCGGCGACGGCGAGGGCGAGCGCGGCGACGGTGACGGCGATCGCAGCCCATCCAACGATCACGCCGACATCCCGAAGGCCGACGCGCACAAGGGACCGGAGGAGTTCCGGAAGCGCGTCATCAAGGGCCTGGGTCAGCCGAGCGGCGGTCGCCTGAAGGACGCCGTGAAGCGCTATGCGGAGGGTCTCCTCCGATGACGAAGCCGCGCATCAAGCCGTTCTTGAAAGGGCGACTGTCGGTGATCCTCGTGGCCTCCGTCGCCGCGCTGCTCGCGGTGTGCGGGCCGACGCGCGCGGAGGCCGACGGCGACGACCCCAAGGGCTACGCGGCGCGCGCCGGCGACCTCACGCTCGCGATGGACTACGACAAGGCGCGCGCCGAGCTCGCGAAGGCCGACCCGCAGAGCCCCGCGGTGATCCTCGCGAAGGCCAGGCTCGCGCTCTACGAAGAGGACTGCGATCTCACGACGGCTCTCCTCGCGCGCACCGAGATCGGGCAAATGGAGGAGGGCCGCCTCATTGCCGACGTCGGTCGCGGCTGCGCACGCGTCATCGCCGCCACCGTGGTCGACAAGGACGACGTCAACGGCGTCGTCATCCGTTACCAGGACGAGTCGGATCGCGCGCTCACGCCGCTGCTCGTCGAGACCGTGCTCGAGGCGCGCACCACGCTCACGAACGATCTCGGCGTCGAATGGAAGCGCCCGACCCGCATCACGGTGGTGCGCGATCTGCTCTCACTGAGCGCGATGACGGGGTTGCCGTACAAGGCCGCGCAGACCACCGGCACCGTCGCCGTCGCGAAGTGGGGACGCGTGACCTTGCTCTCGCCGCGCGCGAGCCATCACGGCTATCCGTTCCGCGACACGCTCACGCACGAGATGACGCACCTCGCGATCGCCATGCAGACGCGAGACCGCGCGCCGCTCTGGCTCCATGAAGGAGTGGCGCGTCGCGAGGAGGTGCGCTGGCGCCAGCCCGGCATCTTCGACGAGCGCCCGAGCCCGGAGAGCATCGTCATGCGCGGCATGGAGCTCAAGCTCGACCTCGCCCTCGACAAGCTCGGGCCCTCCATCGCGATGCTCCCCAGCGCCGATGCCGCGATGGTGGCCTTCGCGGAGGTCACGAGCTTCATCAAGTACTTCGCGGACACATCGGCGCCCGACGCGCTGCCGAGGCTGCTCCTCGCGCTCCGCACCGCCAAGAGCGCCGACGACGCGCTCAAGGAGGTCAGCGGCGAGACCCTCGCGCAGTGGGACGTGAAGTGGCGCGCGAACCTCGCCAAGCATCCCAAGGAGGCGCTGTCGCCGATGTTCGGCCTCGGGGCGAACCCGCCAGGCCTCGGCGATTCGCGCGAACGCTCGCGCCTCGCCGAGCTCCTCATGGGCCGGAGCCACCCGGCCGAGGCCCTGACCGAGCTCGAGAAGGTCCCCGCCGACATGCTCGCCGACCCGAGCCTCCGCTACCTGCGCGCGCGCGTCCTCGAGGGGGCGGAGAAGGTGAAAGAGGCGGACACGCTGGTCGAGGACCCCAAGCTGTGGATGGCGAGCTACGGCCCTTGCTGGGCCGTTCGCGGTCGGCTCGCACGCGCGCGGAACGACAATCCCACCGCGGATAGCTCGTTCGACGAAGCCCTGGCGCACGACCCCTTCGGGATCGAGTCGGCGTGCCAGACCCTACCGGACGGTCCACCCGTGGCCGCCGAACGCCTGGGACAAGGTGCTCCCTTGTGCGAGGCGGCCCGAAAGCGGGCGGATCCCGACATCGGGCGGGAGTAGGGCCGGCCGGTCGGCTCGCGTTGACCGGAGCGTCACGAGGCCGGCATAATCCGTAACGGCCGAATCTGTCGAAAGAAAGCGCCGGCCGGCGCCGCCCCTGACCAGTCGCAAACTGCACCCGATGACCGCGATCACGTACGCCACCGCCCAGATCCTCCGAGTGTTGCCGCGGACGAGGATCACGCGCGTGATGGGCCGCCTGGCGGACTACGCCTGGCCGGAGCCCATCGGCAAGGCCGTCGTCGGTCTCTATTGCCGCGCCTACAACGTCGAGCTCGATGAATGCGCGAAGGCCTCCGGCTTCACGAGCTTCGACGAGTTCTTCACGCGCGAGCTCCGCGAAGGCGCGCGCAAGATGCCCGCCGATCTGCGCGTCGCCGTGAGCCCAGCCGACGGACGCATCGACTCGATCGGGCCCGTCGGCGTCGGTCACGAGCGTCGGGCCTTCCAGGTGAAAGGCCGGCCCTACCAGGTCGACGAGCTCGTCGGCGATGCCGAAGAAGCCAAGCGCTACGAAGGCGGCACCGGCTGCGTCGTCTATCTCTCGCCGCGTGATTACCACCGCGTCCATTCGCCGGTCGAAGGCGCGATCGTCAGCGTGCGCTCGATGCCCGGGGACTACTACCCGGTCAACGCGGTCGGCGTTAAGCACGTGCACAACTTGTTCGTGCGCAATCGGCGCGTCGCCATCTGCATCGACACGCCGCCCGAGTCCGGCATGGGCCGCGTGACGGTCGTGATGGTCGCCGCGATGGTGGTGGGGCGCATCACGGTGAGCGGAATCGAGGCGCGCGACGTCCCCATCGGGCTCCACCCGTACGACCCGGCGCTGCAGGTCGCGCGCGGCGACGAGATCGGGATGTTCCACCTCGGCTCGACGGCGGTCGTCTTCTTCGAGGCGAAGGCGCGCCTGAAGTGGCTCGTCGAAGAAGGACCGATCCGCTTCGGTCAACCCATGGCCATCACGCAGGGCCCCACGCCGAGCGCGCCTCCGGCGACTCCGGGGAGCGGCGGATGAGCGACGGGCCCGTGAAAATGGCCCCGCCCGATGGGCCCGACGCTCCGGCGCTCGACGACATCATCCTGGGTGAGGACGATCAGACGATGCCGCTGGCGAACGCGCCCGTGCGTGGACCCGCGGCGCCGCCGACGACGAAGGACACGGATGCGCTCGCGAGAGCGATCGAATCAGGTGCGCCGGGCGGGTCGAGCGCGCACTCGGCCAACAGCTCCAGCGGAGCCTCGAGCCCGCCTCCGGCACCCGAGGATCGTCCCTCGCAGCGCTCGCGCAGCTCGAATCGCGTGAAGAGCGCCGATCCGGTGAAGGACACGCGCAAGCGCCAGAAGATGACGCTGCGCATTCCCGACGACGAGGTCTCGCGTCCGCAGCTGCCGGCGACGACGCCGATGGGTGGCGTGCCGGCGGTGAGCGCGTCGCGTCCGCCGTCGCGCCCCGACTACCCCGACGACGCGATGGCCGCGCCGCCGCCGGTCGTCCACGCGCCGCTCCAGCCGAGCCGCATCATCTCTGTCGGGTCATCGGTGGGCTCCGCCGATGACACGCTCCAGCTCCCCGCCGCCGATCTCGAAGCGCGCGGCGGCCGCCGCGCACCGGGCATCGATGCCGCGCAAGAAGCGGGCTGGACGCCGTATCAACCGACGGTCGCCGATCGGAGCACGAGCGACGGTCGCGCCGACTTCGGCGGCGAGCGCATCATGACGCGCGGGCAAGATGCTGCCGCCGCGGCCGCGAAGGCGGCGATGCGCGAGCCGCTCCACACGATGATCGACGAGCCCGGCATGGGCGCGATGGCGTCGATGCTGCTCGACGCGCGCGCCGAAGAAGAGCGAGCGCGCGAGGAGACGCCGTCGGTGCCACCGGTCTCGGAAGACATTCCGATCGATACCGACGACGACGAGCCGTTGCAGCACGATCGCTCCGACGAGCTCGTCACGAGGCCGCGTCTGCCGGCGGTCCACGACTCCGAGGAGATCCGCATCGACGAGGGCGAGCGCCGCACCGATCCGGGCGAGGTCGCCGACGAGATCGGCGCCGAGGATCTCGTGAGCGTCGAGTCGATCCCGAGCCCGCATTCGCCGCACGCTCCGCCGTTGCTCCGAGGCAGCGGCGTGAAGCACGCCGTCACGCCCACGCCGGCTGCGGTCACGGCGACGGCGCTCATGGCCGGCGTCTCGCCGATCGCCGCAGGGTCGACGCCGCATATCTCCTCGCCGCTCGCCGGTGGCGGCGCGTCGATCGGACGCGACGGTGTCACGCCGATCGCTCCTGCCGTCGCGGCGCGCATGCCGTCGACGCCTGCGCCTGCACCGGCATCGTCAGGACCTGGGGCCTCCGCGACGCCCATCTCCGCGTCGATCGCCGAAGAGGACGACGGCGGCGCATACACCGCGCCCGCGGCCGGCACGCCGATGGCGCGTCGCCAGCAGCCCGCGGGCGGTCCCTTCGGCTTCGAGGGCAGCGCAGGCGCGAGCAGCGCAGCAGGCGCGTCCGTCGGCGGCCTCGCGCCGCCCGCGATGAACGAGTCGGCCGCGCATCGGAAGAAGATCCGACCCTGGTGGGAGGACCTCTTCAACGACGACTTCATCCGCACGATGGCGAAGATCACCGATGCGGACATCGCCCGCGAGGCGAACTTCATCGAGGAGAGCCTCGGGTGCGAGGCCGGTGCGACCATCCTCGATCTCGCGTGCGGCACCGGCCGTCATGCCGTCGAGCTCGCGTCGCGCGGCTATCAGGTGGTCGGCTTCGATCTCTCGCTCGCCA
>JAXDMI010000112.1:0-3454 GCA_034666145.1 Myxococcales bacterium
TATCGCCTTCGCTGCAACCAAATCGCGATCCGCGAGTCCACTCGCCCATGAGGCTAACGAACATCTCCGGCCCGCTGAAGACCACGGCGCTCGCGCTCTCGCTGGGGCTCGTCGCCGCCATCGCGATCATCGATTGTAGCTCGGACGATCCCGCAGCTGCGACTCCGGGGCCTGGCACCGGGCCTGCCGCGACCTGCGCCCCCGTGCCCACCGGCACGACGCCGCCTCCGCTCACCGACGCGCCGAGCGGCGACACGTCGACTCCGGCCGCGCTCGATCCGATCGCCGTCAACGCGCAGAAGATGATCGACGAGGGCCGTCACACCTTCCGCTACGACACGTTCGGCGACGAAGCGTTCTGGGGCGACACGCTGAAGCTCCACACTGCGATTGCCGGCTCGGCGCACGGCGGCGTGGGGGCCGGCGTCAGTCCGAAGACCGCGCTCGCGGTCGGGCTCAAGGTCGATCTCGACGCGCTGCCGCAAGCGGTCGTCGACGCGGCCAAGCAGGGCAAGGTCGATCTCGACAGCGTCGACACCACGCTCACGCTCTTGCAGCTCGACGCGGTGGTCGGCGTGAAGGGCATCTTCGATGCGAGCAAGAAGCTCACGTCGATCGGCATCCAGTGCGCGCTCTGCCACTCCTCCGTCGACGACGCCTTCGCGCCCGGCATCGGTCATCGCCGCGACGGTTGGGCGAACCGTGATCTGAACGTCGGCGCCATCGTGAACCTCTCGCCGGATCTCTCCGCCGTGAGCGCGCTCCTCGGTGTCGACGACGCGACGGTGCGAACGGTGCTGAACGGCTGGGGACCCGGCAAGTTCAACGCGCAGCTCTTCCTCGATCGCAAGGCAGTCGGGCCCGATGCCACCGGACCCGCGGGCGCTGCCGCCGTCATTCCGCCGGCGTTCGGCCTCGCGGGCGTGAACCTCGCGACGTACACGGGCTTCGGCTCGGCGACGTACTGGAACGCATTCGTCGCCAACCTCGAGATGCACGGCAAGGGCACGTTCATCGATTCGCGCCTTGCAGACGCGACGCAGTTCCCGGTGGCTGCAGCGGCGGGCTTCTCGAGCGTGCGCAGCACGCCGGACCTCATCACGGCGAAGCTGCCGGCGCTCGAGGTCTATCAGCTCGCCATCCCCGCACCGACGCCGCCGGCCGGAAGCTTCGATGCGACCGCTGCCGCGCGCGGCAAGACGGCGTTCGAGGGGCAGGCGAAATGCGCGTCGTGCCACGTCGCGCCGCTCTTCACGGAGCCGGGATGGAACATGCACACCGGCGCGGAGATCGGCATCGACACCTTCCAGTCCGATCGCTCGCCCGACAAGCGGTACCGCACCACGCCGCTGAAGGGCCTATTTTCCCACACCAAAGGCGGCTTCTATCACGACGGTCGGTTCGCGACGCTCGGCGCCGTCGTCGATCACTACGACGTCGCGCAGAGCCTCGCGCTCAGCGCCGGGCAGAAGGCCGACATCGTCGAGTACCTGAAGTCGCTCTGAGTCGGCCCGCTTCGGCTACTTCGCCGACGGATCCGCGACGCGGCCCATGAACAAGACGAGGCCGCTCGTCTTGTCGACGATGAAGAAGAGGAACGGATGGTCCGCTTTGAACTCGATCGTCTTCTGAGGCATGCCGGCGCCTGCTGCCATCACCAGCGCGGTGGCGGCGGCGGCCTCGGTGCCCTTCTCGTTGACCTTCACGAAGGCCTTGTGGACGACCTTGCTGATCGAGAGGCGCTCGTCCTTGTCGGCGGGGTTCGCGATGCCGGTGAAGTCGGCTTTGCCCTTCGTGAAGGCGAGGGGCATGCCGAGCGCGGCGAGCTCGTCGCCGAGTGACAGCGCGGGCGGGCTCAGCTCGAAGCGCGGAAACGTCACCTCGACGAGGGAGCTCGGTCGCGACTTCGTCCACTCCGCGATCTTCGCGGTGGTGAGCGAGCTCTCCACGGCGGCGAGACCGTCCTGTTTGTCGGGGAGAACGGCGAACATCGCGACGTCGTTGCCGAGATACGGCATGGCGAGGACCTTCACGCCGTCGACCTGGGCGTATGAATAGCTGGCCGTGCGATGCATCATCGGCACGTTCGGCTTCGACGACGCCGACACGATGAACGGCTCGTCGCTGGTGGAGCGACCCTCGAACGGGTCCAGCCACTCGGCGAGGAAGTAGATGGCGTTCACCAGGACGAGACGCGTCATCGTGTCGAGCGCGCCCGCCGGCAACAGCCCGGTGATGCGGCGCTTCGTCTGCTGCTCGACCCATTCGTTGATGTGGGCGCGGGCCGGTTCGAAGCCCGTCTTGAAGTCGAGCGGCTCGAGCGGCGCGCCGAACGCGCTCGCGGTCTTGTCGAGATACGTTTGGTCGAACTTGTAGGTGCTCTCGCCGAAGAGGCGATTCGCGATGCGCAGCTCGCGCGGTCGACCCGGCGACGACAGCGCTCGCGAGAGCTTGCCCCACCCAGCGACCGTCGCGTCCGGCTCGCCTGCGAAGTGCATCGTCTTCTTCATCTGCGCGGCGGTGTCGCCCTTCGCGCCGCCCCAGGCCATCGCCACGGCGAGCGAGATGCTCGCCGGCGAGAACGTGAGGTTGCCCGGCGTCTTGCCGGCGCGCGACCAGAGATCGACGGCGAACGCATTGCTACCGGTCGCGAGCGGCTTCGTCTCCGACGCCGGCGGCATCGGGATGGGCGGCGGTTGGTTCACGTTCGCGAGCGCAGGATCGCTCGGCGGAGGGCCCTCCTTGGATCCTGCCGGCGCCGCCGAAGTGGACGACGCAATCGACGCTTGCGGATCCGGTACCGGCGGCGTCGATCGACTGCAGGCGGAAGCGAGGCCCATGGCGAGGGCGGGAGCAAGGAGAGCGCGCATCAGAACTTCAGACGGAAGTGGATGGCCTTGGGCCGCGTGAGCTCCGCGAAGCCGAGCGCGCTGAGCGTGACGCCGCGGCCCGAGTCCTTCACGCCCGTCCACGGCAGCGCGGGATCGAGCGCATCGCAGCGATTCATGTAGACCGTGCCGAACTCGAGCTCGCGCGCGAGGCGATCGGCGCGGTTGCGATCGGTGGTCCACACGCTCGCGGTGAGGCCGAGCTGGGAATCGTTCATGCGCGCGAGCGCCTCTTCGTCGGAGTCGACCGGAGACACCGCGAGGATGGGGCCGAATGACTCCTTCTGCATCACCGCCGCCGTCTGCGGCACGTCGCGGAGGAGCGTGGCCTGGAAGAAGCGGCCCTTGCCGGACACCGCGCAGCTCTCGCCGCCGACCACCACCTTGGCGCCCTTCGCCTTCGCGTCGTCGATGAAACCGGCGAGCTCCTTGATGTGCCACGGCTGCGCGATCGGACCGAGCGACGTCTTCTCGTCGTTGGGATCGCCAAGCACGTAGCCCTTCACGAGCGGCTCGGCGGCGGCGATGAACTTCTCGTACATGCTGCGATGCACGTAGACGCGCTC
>JAXDMI010000113.1:0-6962 GCA_034666145.1 Myxococcales bacterium
GTCTCCGCTCGGGTTGCGATGGCGCATCAAATCACACGCTCGTTCCAGCTTCGCCTTCAGGTCCGCACCGGCCGTGAGCTGGACCTTGAACCGCGCCTCCGACAGCGGTTCGATCCGCGACCTCGGCACGCTCGATGCGCTCGCCGCGCTCGGCGCCGGGCTCGCGTCGGCCCCGGCGAACAGCGTCGGTGTCGCGTCGTTCGACGGGATCCCGAGCTCCACGATGGCCGGCGGCACGTCGGGCTTCGGCGCGAGGCGCGCGAGCAGGTCCTCGACCTGCCGCTGCGTCTTTCCTGCCGCGGCGGCGGCGAGCTCCTCGACGTTCTGCTCATGGAGATGCGGCCTCAGCAGGACGAGCGTCGACAGGTGCAGCTCTCCGCGCTCGATCCGCTCGAGCAGCAAAGGGAAGCGCTTCACGAGCCGCGCTGCCGTGATCCGCCGGAATGCAGCCCCCTCGCTCATCTTCAGACGCCGCTGACAAAAGTCGAACATCGACGTGCACGCGGCGCGGAGATCGAGACGTCGATCCTCCACCTCGATGAGGTGCACGATCACGCGCGCCGTCAGCGCATGACCTTCCGCGCACAGCGTGGAGAGGCGAGACACGAGCGCGTCATCGGTGAGGCCGGCCAGATCCGTGCGGTGCATTCCACCTCTCTACCATCGTGATCTTTGCCGCTCTCAGCGCCGCGCCTGCGCGTCGTCGCGTGTGCGATCAGCTCGCGAGATCTCTCGGGCGCGATCGACGCGCAGAACGCGACCAGGCGCCCCGACGACCTCGCTACGAAACGACGCGTGCCTCGGCGCGCGGCGCGCCGCAAAACCCGTCAACACCAATGTTGCGCGAAAATCGGGAAAAGCGCGCCGCCGACGTCACGCACTTTCGTTGCCGGCGGTGCCGAGCGCGAACGGCAACGAGCTCGCCGTTGGCGCGTTGCGCGTTGCGCCACCAGACGTGAGACCCGCGCAGCGAACCGCGCCCGCACCAGGGCCGTGCAGCAACTCGCACGAAGTCCCGCGCAGCGAACCCGCGCCCGCACCAAGGCCGTGCAGCAACTCGCACGAAGCCCCGCGAGCTCTCGCAAGTCCCGACACCGTTCGAGTCGGCCGCCGCGATCCGTCACATCCCCTGCGCTGCGGTACTAAATGATTCTCGTTCCGAGAATCACGCGGTGAACTCGACGTTCACTCGCCGCGTTGGGCGCGGTCCACGGCGTCGACGTCGGAGCCGACCACCCAGACGGTGGTGCTGTTCCGCGTGATGCTCGTGAGCGGGATCGCGTTCGATGCGCCCGCAGCGGTCCGCGCGCGAGCGAACGCCGCGGGGTTGTCGTCGACGTCGATCACCTCGAACGCGATCTTGCGATCCTTCAGGCCGCCTTCCAGGCTGCGGCACGCGCTGCACCACTTCGCGCCGTAGACGGTGACGGGCGACGACGAGAGCGAGGAGATGCCGGAGTCGGCGCTCGCGACGCCGGCAGAGCCCACGGCCACCAGCGCGCCCAACACGACGACCAGCGAGCGAAGAGGATTCACTCCTCCATGCTTTCACCCCTTCAGCTTCCCGAGAAGCGCGGCGATCGGGACCGTGGCGATGCTGCTGTGGCTGGCGCGACTCGATGATTCTTTGGCGCGATCGGATTAGCGTAAGAATCGCGGGATCCGCAGGCTGGTGATGGGCCCGACGTTCGGCCCGTGAAAGAGAGGTCCCATGGTTCCGATGTCGAAGGTCTGGCTCATCACTGGAAGCTCGCGCGGTCTCGGTCGAGAGCTCGCGAAGGCCGTGCTCGAGGCCGGTCATCGCCTCGTGGCGACCGCGCGCAAGGCGGACGACCTCGCGGATCTCGTCGCCCACTACGGCGATCGCGTGCGGGCGGTCGCGCTCGACGTGACGGACCCCGCGGCGGCGCGCGCTGCGGTCGCGGTCGCGACCTCCACGTTCGGACGGCTGGACGTCGTCGTGAACAACGCCGGCTATGCGAACGTGAGCTCCATCGAGGACGTCGCGGAAGACGATTTTCGCGCGCAGCTCGAGACGAACTTCTTCGGCGTCGTGAACGTCACGCGCGCCGCGCTTCCGGTGATGCACGCGCAACGCGACGGTCACATCATCCAGGTCTCCTCGGTGGGCGGACGCGGCGCTTCGCCTGGCCTCGCCGCGTATCAGTCGGCGAAATGGGCGGTGGGAGGCTTCTCCGAGGTGCTCGCGAAGGAGGTCGGGCCGCTCGGCATCCGCGTGACCGTCGTCGAGCCCGGCGGCATGCGCACCGACTGGGCCGGCGCGTCGATGCGCACCGACGAGGTGCACGCCGACTACCAGGCCACCATCGGCGCCTTCGCCGAGCAGGTCCGCGGCAACGCCGGCGCGATGCGTGGCGATCCCGCGAAGGCTGCGCAGGCCATCGTGCGTCTCGCTGAAGAGAAGGAGCCGCCGCTTCGCCTGTTGCTCGGCTCCGACGCGGTGTTCGTCGCCGGCATCAACGCCGCAGCGCGAGCGCGCGAAGACGCGCAGTGGAAGCCGATCAGCATGTCGACGGACTTCGACGGTCTCGGCGACTTCGCCGACTCGCCGGTCGCCCAGATGCTCATGCGCCGGGCGCAGAGGAGCTGAATTTGGCGGTCGATCTCATTCCCGTCCCGAGCGCATTGCTCGATCGCCTGGTGGCGCTCGGGGTCGACGTGCCGCGGCTCTTGCGGCACGCCGGGCTCTTGCCTTCGCGGTTCCAGCCGCCGAAGGCGCGGCTGTCGACGCACGAGCTCTTCGCCTTCTGGCGCGCGATCGAGGAGGTCGGCGGCGCTCGTGATCTGGCGCTGCGCGTCGGCACCGAGGCGCTGCCGCATCAGCTCGACGTCGCGTCGCTCGCCGCGCTTCATTCGCCGAACCTCGGCGAAGCGCTGCTGAAGTTCGCGCGTTACAAGCGGCTCGTCTGCGCGGAGCTGGTGGCGATCGAGAGGGCGAAAGGCGCGGCGAGGATCCGTTTCGAGTGGGTGCACGTCGAGGACGCGCTGCCGATGAGGCTCGTCGACGTCACGTTCGCATCGGTCCTCACGCTGGCCCGGCGCGGCACCGGGACTGCGCTCTCGCCGGTTCGTCTCGAGCTCGCGCGTCGACGAGGAGACGAGGCGATGCTCGAGCGACACTTCGGCTGCAAGGTGCGCTTCGACGCCCCTTTCGACGTCATGGTGCTCGAGGAGGCTTCGCTCGCCCGTCCGTTCGTCACGCACAATGCCGAGCTGCTCGCGCTCATGGTGCCGGGCCTCGAGGCCGCGCTGGAGGCGAGCGCGGCGTCACGCTCGATCGCCGACGACGTGCGCACCGTCCTCTCCCGTCGCATGTGCGGCGAGCGGCCGAGCGTCGACAAGGTGGCGGCCGAGATGCACATGAGCCCGCGCACGTTGCAGCGCCGCCTCGAGGAGACGGGAACGACGTATCAGAGCTTGCTCGACGACGTGCGACGCGAGACCTCGCGGCGCTTGCTGGCGAGTACGGCTCTCGATGCGGGTGAGGTGGCGTTCTTGCTCGGCTTCGAGGAGCTGAACTCGTTCACGCGTGCCTTCCACGGATGGGAAGGCGTGACGCCGACGCGTTGGCGCGAGCGAGTGGGCTCGCTAGATCACGGGGCGACCGCCGCGACGGCGACGGGCAAGGAGCAGCATCGCGCCGAGCGCCGGCGCGAACAGGGCCGCGCCCGTCGTGCCTCGCGGTGAAGGCGCGGTCGAGCAGCCGCCGGCCTGCGTCGACGTCACGCTCTGCGAAGAAGGGTCCGCCGGCGCTGCGTTGTCGCCGCCGTGGGTGCCGCCGTTGGGAAGCCCGCCGCTGCTCGGCGCAGCGCCGCTCGTGGTCCCCGAGGTACCAGAGGTGCCCGAGGTGCCGGAGGTGCCCGACGTCCCGGAGCTGCCGGACGTGCCCGACGATCCCGAGGTCCCCGAGGTCCCCGAAGAGCCCGATGTTCCCGCATCCGTCCCGCCGCCGCCCGGCGTCGTCATCAACGGATGGCCTGCCGTCGCCGCCGCGTCGTGGATGAGCGCGGCGTGCGAGAACACGTCGCTCCATACGGACGGGCGATCGACGCAGAGGTTGTCGATGCCGCGTGACGTGACTCCGATGATGGAGCCCGACGCGTCGTAGAGGGGACCGCCGCTGTCGCCGAAGCAGGTCGATTCGCCGCTGAGGAGCTCTCCCGGCGAGACCGTGACCGGGATCGAGGAGCCCTTCTTCGTGTGGTACGTGTAGCTCGCGGGGCCGACCGCGAAGATGGTGATGCCGCTGCGCTGGTAGCGGCCGTTGGTCATGTTGCCGTGATCGTCGCCGTCGCCATAGCCGATGGCGTCGCCCACGTCGCTGGTGGTCGCCTTCGTGAAGCGCACCGGCGCGATCGCGGCGCCGACGAGATCGTGATCGAGTTGGATCAACGCGATGTCGTAGCTGCAGCCGCTGTTGTTCATCTCGTGAAAGAGCTTGATGCCGTGCGCGGCCTCCGTCGGGTTCTGTGCCTGGCTGGCCATCGCGCCGAGCACGATCTGCATGCCCGTCGGATCGTCGTCGGTCGTGAAGTGCTGGCAAGCGTCGTTGCCGGCCATCTGCGAGACGCAGTGTCGTGCGGTGAGCACGAGGTTCGGCGTGATGAGCGAGCCGGTGCAGAAGCCGCCGCCGAGGTTGATGAAGACCGTCGCGTCCTGCGCTGCGCTCGACGGAGAGCCGCCGATGATGCGCGGGTTGGTTCCTTCCTGCACGTCGACACGAACATTGTCGGAGGCGGCCGACGGAGCGCCGCTGCATGCGGCGAGACCGAGCACGCCGACGAAACCGATGGCGAGAGCAGGCACACGAACGAACGCGAGCGGGGAGGACTCGAGCATGCGCGGGACCCTAAGCCCCGATCGCGCGATCGTGAAGAGGCCTATTTTAGCGGCTTGCGAGCCTCAGTTGCGTGTCGTTGCAATTGACCAACGTCACCGCTACGCACCCATGCGCTCGTCGAGGAAAACGTGTGTGCGACCTCTGCTTACGCGCGATGCATGCGCGCGCGCGGCGACGCTCATGAGACGCGACCCGTCACGACGCACGATTCGCAATGGCAACGAGGGCGTAAATGGCTTCGCCATTCACGTGCCGCGCGGAACGAGACCGCGGAGTCGCCAATAGGCTTCGCCGTAATCCGTGAACAGCTCGTCGCCCGCTTGGACGGCGCGGATGGTGCGCACGAACTTGCGTGTGCCCTCGTTGATGTACTGGACGTTGCGCTTCGCCGGGTCGGGATGATGACAGATGTAACGCATCATCACCTCGGGCCTGTGCGACGGGTCGATGCTGATGGAAGGGTCGTCGGTGAGCGCGACGTAATCCTTCTCGCGGAGCCGTAGCACCTTGAAGACGGAATCGACGACGTCGCCGGCGTACTCGCCGACGATGACGCCCGGCTCGAGACGCGTGAGCGAGAAGAGGCCCTCACCCGCGCCGGGGATGGTCGACGTGCGGGCCTCGACGGGAACGAATCCTTGCGCCCGCTCCGGCGAGATGTCGGCGCGCGGCGGTGTGTACGGAGCGACGCGCGCGATGGCCCAGCGCAGGAAGCGCAGCTGGGCGATGCCGACATTGCTCTTCAGGAGCTTGCGCCGCAGTCGCTCGAGGACGCGGTCGGAGATTCTCATGTCTGATGCAGCAGCCCTTCACCCCCTGCGCGAGAAGCGCTTCACCACCTCCTTAGCGCGTCGTGGAATCAGTTCGAAGAGGTGAAGTCGTTTGAGGCCAGTTGCGATAACGCGCTTCCAGCGGATCTTCTCGCGCGGGTTGATGGGCACCTGGAGGACGTCGTTCCAGAGCTCAGCAATCATGTCTCGGAAGAGGCGGAACTTCGGACCGGCGCGATGGCTCTCGTCGACGGCCAGCATCGTCACCAGCAAGCTGCGACAGTCGAGCGGTGCGAAGGACTCCTGGACGACGTCGTACTCGGCGCGAATCTGCCCGTGCCAGCGGCCTGCCATCTGCTCCCAACAGAAGAGATCGAGGAGGTCGACGGGCTCGTCTCGAGGAGCGCCGTCGAGCCACGCGTCGAAGGCAGCGAGCGCAAACGGATGGGGGTCAATCTTCGCTACCGTCGCGAGCTGCGCGGCGGTGGGGCGGTCGGTGCGCCTTTCTCCACGGCGCGCCGGAAGGCGGTAATGCACCTTCACCACTTCGGCGACGTCACCCGTGAGGCAGAGTCGCTCGGGCGGATAATGGTCCCGGAGTGCCTGCGTATCGAGGCAGTACGGAGCGTGCACCGACGAGCCGTTTCGTTTGGCGATCTCCTTGAACGAAGCATCGACGGTATCCGGATAAGCCAGCAGGTGATGCTCGATATCGAGCTTCCGGAGGAGCTTCGCCGGAACGTAGACGTCGCGCGACCCGTGACCGGTACTGGGATAGAGCAGCGTGTAGCAGTAAAGATCACGAGCCTTCTGCTTGCTCAGCGCGAGCATCAAGCGGCTGTCCCAGCCCGCGGTCATCGCCACCGCGAGCGGGTATCGGTGCGCAGCGCTCGCCACCAGACCGCGCAGGAGAAGAACGCTCTCGCGCAGACCTCGTTCGTAGGAGATTGGCTTCACGGCGAGCGTCGGCCAAAACCGCACTGCCCTTGCGACGCCTCCGTCTCCGTCTCCGTCTCCGTCTGCGTCTCCGACCTGCAGCAGATGATTGGGCAATAGCGCTTTGACGCGTTCGTACGGCGACGTGTCACCGGGGAGCCAATACACCTCCCAATCGCTGTCACCCCGAGAGCGCACGTAATCGAGCGCCGCGGGATCGATGGTGAGACCGAAGACCTCCGCGATCAGCCCAGGCTGCGAAGCGCAGACCATGCCCGCTCCCGGCTCGCTCGGCTGGAACCAATAGACCTGGCGCAGTCCCGCGGCATCGTGGAAGAGGACGGTCTCGTGACCGTCGTGCGCGATCATCACCCAGCGGCCGCCGAGCCTGCTGG
>JAXDMI010000114.1:0-2572 GCA_034666145.1 Myxococcales bacterium
TGAGGGGCGCGCCGCTGCGTTCGTGCTTCGACAGCGCGGCGTCGGTGCGCGGCGCGTTTCAGGATCTCTTCATGGGCTTCGTGCGCGAGACCGAGGCCCAGCAGCGGCGGGGGTGCTTCTCGGTGAACACCGCGGCGGAGCTCGCCGCGCTCGACCCGAAGGCGGCGGCGGTGGTCCAGGCGAGCCAGCGAGGGCTCGAGGCGCTCTTCTTCAAGGCGCTCAGCCGAGCGCAACGCGACGGCGAGCTTCCGGCATCGAAGGACCCGCGAGCGCTCGCGCGCTTCCTCGTGGGCGCGCTGCAGGGCCTTCGCCTCGCCGCGAAGGCCGACCCGCGGTCGCCGGCACTGCGTGACATCGCGCGTATCACGCTCGCGGCGCTCGACTGACGTTCGCGCGTCCTCTCCGCACGGCTCGCCGCCGCGCTCTCTCGCACGGTCAATTTTGGACCAATCGTTCCAGTTCATATCCGACGAAAGAAGGCGGTTCCCCATGAAGAAGCTCGAAGGCAAAGTGGCGCTCATCACCGGCGGCACGTCTGGCATCGGTCTGGCGGCGGCGCGTCTCTTCCACGAAGAGGGCGCGCGCGTCATCGTCACCGGCTCCAATCCCAAGACGCTCGAGGTGGCGCGCACCGAGCTCGCCGGCGTCGCCGACGTCATCGCCTCGGACGCCGGCGACGGCACCCAGGTCCGCGCGCTCTTCGAGCAGGTGAACCGGGATCATGGCGGCCTCGACGTGCTGTTCCTCAATGCCGGCATCGTTCACTCGGCGCCCATCGTCGAGATGGAGGAGCGGATCTTCGACGACATCTTCCGCGTCAACGTGAAGGGGCCGTGGCTCGCGCTCCGCTCCGCGATCCCGCTCCTCCGACCGGGCGGCTCGGTCGTCATCAACACGTCGATGACGAACAAGATGGGCATGGTCGGCGGCGGCGCCTATGGCGCTTCGAAGGCGGCGCTCCGCTCGCTGGTCCGCGTCGCCGCCGCCGAGCTCCTTCCGCAGAAGGTCCGCGTCAACGCGGTGAGCCCAGGACCGACCGACAGCGGCATCATCGCGAAAGGAAACTCGCCCGCGCAAGTCACCGCCATCGAGCAGCACCTCGCAGCGCTCATCCCGATGCACCGCCTCGGCCGTCCCGAAGAAATCGCGCGCGCCGCTCTCTTCCTCGCCTCGAACGACTCCTCCTTCATGACCGGCGAAGAGCTCGTCATCGACGGCGGCCTGACGAGCATCTGAAGATGCGCCCGCTCCCCTCCCGACCCAGGGTCATTTATCCGTATCGGGATAAATGACCCAGGGTCAGGAGGGGCTTCCTGACCCTGGGTCATTTATCTCCGTCGAGATGAAATGACCCTGGGTCGGGAGAGGGCTTACGGGGCGCTCGTGGGGGCGCCGCCTTCGGGGTCGACGACGGCGAAGACTGACGTTGGTTGGAAGCCGATGTGGTTGAGGGCGATGATGAGCTCGTTGACGTCGGCGGCGGCGTCGTAGCGGGCGTGCGCGGTGACGAGCTTCTTCTGCTTGTCGACGACGAAGCTGTCGAGCCACTTGAAGTGACCTTGTGACTTGAGGCCTCGCGTGATCTCGAGGCCGTCGCGCACGCCCGTCGCGCAGAGCCCACAGCACACGTGCTTCAGCTCGGCATTGAGCCGGAAGTGACGTGGGCCGCTCAGCTCCATGCGATCGGCGGTGAGGCCGGCCTCGCGGAGCGCATGATCGATCCTCATGAAGTCGAGCGTCTTGAGGTCGGCGATCTCGAGCACCACCTCGTTGCCGTAGTCCTTCGGCTTGTTGGCGGCCTCCATGTCGGCCGACTCCTGCGCTTCGATCTCCTTCGGCGGCCTCACCTTGATGCTCGGTAACGTCTCGAGCGCCTTCGTGACGTCGGAGAGGCAACCCGTGCAGCACAGGTGGTTCATCCACAGCCTCACGATGGGCTTGCCGTCCTTCGCCGACTCGCCCATGTGCTGCGCCGAAAACAGCTGCTCCGCCGCCTTCGGGTTCTTCGCGTAGTCGATCCCGAAGAGCGCAATCGCCCACAGGATGGTCATGACGACGAGCGTTCTGGTGCTTGCGAAGGTCATGGCTACATCGCCGTCCGGTCGAAGAAGCTGATCAGATAGAGGAGCGGGAACACGATGAGGAACGCGCTGACCACTGCGGTGGCGCCGATGATCCCTACGCGCTTCGACGTGTTGCCGGCACGCCACGCGTCCTCATCGAGCCTCTCGATCGGGTCGACCTCCGACGTGAGCTGATTGGAGAAGATGACCACCAGCATCGCGGCGATTGGGTAAATATGGGGGATTTCGTCCCAGCCGAAGTCCACGAGCATCAGCTTCGTGAACATGAACGCCATGATCGACGTCCACACGCGCGAGAAGACGCCGATCATCACGAGGAAGCCGCTCATGACCTCGGCGAGCCCGAACGCGACGACCCAGGCCTCACGCCGGAAGTAGTACGACGTGTCGTGACCGCCGGTGAGCATCGCCACCATCGGGTCGTTGAGGACCGAGGGCGCGTTGTCGGCGACGCCGGCGACGAGGTTGTGGTTGTAGACCTTGAGCCA
>JAXDMI010000115.1:0-3613 GCA_034666145.1 Myxococcales bacterium
GAGAGGTACACCTTCTCGATGGTGTTCTTCTTCATGTGCGGGCACTCGTTGCACGCGCAGTTGGCCTCGGGCGGCGCAGGGATGAACTCCTTGTGCGGCGACGCCTTCTTCATCGAGTGCAGGATTCCCGGCTCGGTGGCGACGATGAACTCGCGCTTGTCGCTCTTGGTGGCGAAGTTGAGGATACCCGTCGTCGAGCCCACGTAATCGGCCATGCGCAGGATCACGTCGTCGCACTCGGGATGCGCGAGCAAGAGCGCGCCCGGGTGACGCTCCTTCAGCCCGGTGATTTTCCGCTCGCTGAACGTATCGTGCACGATGCACGTACCCGGCCAGAGGTGCATGGTGCGACCGAGCTTTTTGTTGAGATAACCGCCGAGGTTCTTGTCGGGGGCGAAGAGGACCGTCGTGTCCTTCGGGATCGACGACACGATCCGCTCCGCGTTGGAAGACGTCACGATGTAGTCCGACAAGGCCTTCACCGCGGCCGAGCAGTTGATGTAGCTGACGAGCACGGCGCCGGGGTACCGCGCCTTCCATGCCGCCACCTTCTCGGCGGGCGCGCCCGATGCGAGCGAGCAGCCGGCCTCCATGTCGGGGACGACGACGATGCGGTGCGGGTTCAGGATCTTCGCGGTCTCGGCCATGAAGTGCACGCCGGCAAAGCAGATGACGTCGGCGGTGGTCTTCTCCGCGGCCTGCGCGAGTTGGAGCGAGTCACCGATGAAGTCAGCGAGCTCCTGGATCTCGCTGTCCTGGTAGTAGTGCGCGAGGATGACCGCGTTCCGCTCCTTCTTCAGGCGGATGATCTCGTCCTCGAGATCGAGCGAAGGATCGATCGGTCGAGCGGCGGCGCTGGCCGCGTCTCGCGCGCGGCCGTGGATGGGGAGCGACCGGGTCATCATGGCCCAAACGTAGGGCCGGACCGGCCCGAGCGCCAAGGGTGAAGCGGTAAGGCCTTCAGGACCCGCGCAGCAGCTTGTTCGCGAGCACCGGACCGAGCGCCTCGTGCATCATCCCGGTGACCACGTTCTCGACCGCCTGGCGCTGACCGTCATCGGCGAACACGAACTGGATGCCCATGCCTTCGGGCTTCTCGGCGGTGGCCTCGGCCTCGGTGACCACCCACTTCACGACGCCCTTCAGCTCGAGCTGTACGGACTCGGGGAGCGAGAGCACGAACATGAACTCGGTGCCGATGTCGAGCGGGCGCGCGGTGCGGATGAACGTGCCGCCCTTCGAGATGTTCTTCGTGTAGTCGGCGAAGAACGTATTGATGCGCTTGTACTCGACACGAAGCGTGATCGGCGCGCGGTCCGCGTGGCGCAGCTCCTCGTCCTTCGCTTCCACCATCGAAGCCCAGGATACCTGATAGAATTGAGGGCATGTGGAACGTCTTCCGCACGCGCTTGAAGACGATCGGCGAAGGCCTCCGCGAGGCGCCCGAGCGCGTGCGAACGTCCGCGCGCCTCAGCCAGCAGAGCGGCATGCTCTGGTCGCTCTCGAGGCCGGGCATGATCGAGCTCGTGCGCGTGCTGGCGAGCGGGTCGCAGAATCCGTCGCTGATCTATCGCGTCAACGCGCGGAACACGCCGACGAAGCCCGCCATCATCTGGCGCGGCCGTGTCACGACCTGGGCCGAGCTCGACGAGCGCATCGATCGGCTGTCCGCGGGCCTCGTGCGGCGCGGGATCGGCCGTAAAAAAAGCGTCATCATCATGATGCGGAACCGCCAGGAGTTCGTGGAGCTCGGCGCTGCCGCGGCTCGCGCTGGCGCTGCCGCGGTGGCCGTCTCGTGGCGCTCGACCGCGAAGGAGCTCGTCTACCTCGCGAATCACTCCGGCGCGCGTGGCATCGTCACAGAGCCCGAGCTCCTCACCACCATCGAGCAAGCAAGAGACGAGCTCCCCGCGCACTTCCTCGAGAACGTCTTCGTGGTGGGCGACCAGGCCAACACCACCGGCCCCGTGCGCACGACCGCGCTCGATACGCTCTACGAGGAGCCGGCGCCACGCAACGGCCGCAAGAACGGCCTCGACCCCGCGAACGACGAGGACGCGGCGGTCGTCATCTACACGTCGGGCACCACCGGCAAGCCGAAAGGTGCAGTCCGCAAGTTTCCCAAGGACACGATGCAGGCGGCCTTCCGCTTCATCAACGAGACGCCGCTGCGCGTCGACGACATCCATCTCGTCGCGTGTCCGCTCTATCACTCCACGGCGTTCGGCTTCATGTCGCTCTCGGCGATCCTCGGTCAGACCGTCGTGCTCATGGACGAGTTCAAGCCGGAGCCGTTCCTCGATCTGATCGAGCGCCACTCCGTCACCACCACCGCTGTGGTGCCGACCATGCTCCATCGCGTCCTCGAACTGCCGCTCGCGACGCGGAAGAAGTACGACGCGCGAACACTGCGCGCCGTCTTCTCCGGCGGCGCACCGCTGCCCGCGCCGCTCGCCATCGACTTCATGGATGCGTTCGGCGACGTGCTCTACAACTTCTACGGCGCGACCGAGACCGGTCTCGTCACGCTGGCGAAGCCCGCCGACCTCCGCGCCGCGCCCGGCACCATCGGCAAGGCGCTTCCCGGCAACGAGATCCATCTCCTCGGCGAGGATCGCCGCGAGGTGAAGCCGGGCGAGGTCGGCGAGCTCTACGTGAAGAACAAGATGCTCGTCGCCGGCTATCACAACGACGACGCGGCTACGTCGCAGAGCATGATCGACGGCTTCTTCAGCGTCGGTGACCTCGCGCGCGCGGACGTGTCGGGCAACTACTTCATCGAGGGTCGCAAGCGCGACATGGTCATCTCGGGCGGTGTGAACGTGTATCCCGCCGAAGTCGAGAGCGCTCTCGAGCAGCACCCCGACGTCGCCGAGTGCGCCGTCATCGGCGTGCCCGATCGCGAGTGGGGCGAGCGCGTCCGCGCATTCGTCGTGAAGAAGACCGGCTCGAGCCTCGACGAGGGCACGCTCAAGGCGTTCGTGCGCGAGCGGCTCGCCGGCGCGAAGGTGCCGCGCGACTACGTGTTCGTCGATGCGTTGCCGAGAAATCCCACGGGAAAAGTGCTGAAACGAGAGCTGCGCGACATCGGGTAATTCGCGAAATCACCCGGAGCCTGCAGCGGGCGCATCGCGGATTTTGCGCGCGATGCACGGCGGAGGTGTTGGTACGAAAGGTGCTGCTGGCCATCGGCTCGATGCCGGTACAACGCCCCGTTCTTCGCCGACTCGTCGGGGTGGCCGTCGTGCTCCTCGGTCTCGAGATGGGCGCGCGCGACGCGCTGGCGGACGAGACGGCCCCGGCCCCTCGTGCGATCACGCTGAGCGAGGCGCTCGCGTACGCGCGGTCCCATCAGCCGCAGCTTCGGGCGGCGTTGGCTCGCGTCTCTGCGGCGCGTGCGCAGGCGGTGGTCCCGCGCAGCCATTGGCTCCCCAGCGTGGGGGCGACCGCGCAGATCTTCGGCGGCACCACCAACAACACGACGGCCAGTTACCTCTCGACGGCGTACGTGGACGTCCCGCGCATCGGTGGAACGCGCTCGGTGGCTGCCCAGGGCTCGACACTCGCCCCTTACGCTTCGACGGTGGTTGGTGTCGGACTGACGCAGGAGGTC
>JAXDMI010000116.1:0-4042 GCA_034666145.1 Myxococcales bacterium
CGGAGGGCATGTCCCTTCATCCCGTTCGCAAGGTCCTTCTTCTTCGCACGCGCCTCGGCCTCGCCGCTTCGCTCCTCGCCCCGCTGTTCGCGGCGCTCGCAGTCGCGTGCGAGCCGTCGAGCGACGCCCCGGCCAACACAGGCGACGGCCCCGACGCCGCCGCCAGCCTGTCGCCCGACGGCGGCGCCGAACCGACGTCCGATGCCTCCGCGTCGAATGCCGACGCAGCCCCGCCGCTCACTGCGCGCCAGATCGAGCTTGCTCGCATGCAGGCGCATCTCGACTCGCTCTACGCGCAGGCTGACGTCGTCCACCGCTTCACCACCGCGCTCGGCGACGCCGTCGACTGCGTCCCGTTCCACAAGCAGCCGGGCTTCGCGCAGGTCGGCTCGATGAACGGCGGTGCGCCCGTGCTCGTCTCGCAGCTCGGATTTGCGCGTGCGGCTGCGGTCGCCGGGTTCGGCGACGGCTCCGATGCCGCCGGCAATGTTCGCTCGTGTCCCGCGGGCGCCGTTCCGATCCGTCGCATCACCATCAAGGACCTCGCGCGCTTCGCGACGCTCGAGGACTTCCTCGCCAAGGAGCCCCTACACGTCCGCGATCAGCTCGACGACCTCGGCAATACGCACGAGCATGCAGCATACACGCAGTCTTCGATCCCGAACTGGGGCGCGCAGGTCACGCTCAATGTCTGGAATCCGGCCGTCGAGGCCGACGACTTCTCGCTCTCTCAGGGGTGGGTCCTCGGCGGCACCGGCACGCAGCTGCAGTCGGTCGAGGCCGGATACACCGCGTTCCCGCAGCTCTACGGAGACTCGGACGCGCGGCTCTTCATCTACTCGACGACGGACAACTACAACAAGTTCACGACGACGAACTGCTACGACCTGGGCTGCAAGGCCTTCGTGCAGCTCGCCGATAGCCACATCCTCATCGGTGGCAAGTTCGACAAGACCAGCACGCTGAACGGCGAGCAACGCGAGTTCACGCTTCGCTGGCAGTTCTGTCCGGCGACGGACTGTCACGACTGGGAGGGGTGGTGGCTCCGTTACGACGGCGGCGCGACGTCCGAGTGGGTCGGTTTCTATCCGCGCGGGCGCTATGCCTCGCCGGGGCTCCGTGACGCTGGCGATCGAATCGACTTCGGCGGTGAGGTCGCTTTCGTGCGCGGCAAGACGCATACGACGACGGACATGGGCAGCGGGCAGCCCGCGAGCGGCGGTTTCGGCGTCGCGGCGTACCAGACGAACCTGCTCCGCATCACGACGACCAACGCCTGGGCGGCAATGGGCGTGATGACGAACGCCGATCAGGTGCCCTCCTGCTACGCCTCCGGCCCGATCACCAACCTGTCGCGACTTCCGGTCCAGACGTTCTACTTCGGAGGCGCCGGCCAGAGCGAGGCGTGCAAGTGAACGGCCCCCTCGCGAGCGCTCTCGCTGCAACGTTCACCACGGTCGCTTTCATCGCGTGCGGAGGACGAAGCGACGCACCGATCTCCGATCACGCCGCCGATGCCTCGATCGACGCCTCACCGGCGGACGCATCTGCTGGCGACGTGCTTCCCCCCGGCGTCGCGTACGAGGTCGGCGGCGTCTACTGCTGCGAGAAAGGCATCGGTCGCGCGTGTTGCCCGCCGAACAAACCGTGCGGCGAGTACGGCGGAGGCCTTCACGCCTGCATCCCTGCGGGCTCGGCGATCAGCAGCAAGGACGCGTGCACCATCTGCTGCGACGGCGACGGCACGGGCGTCATCTTCCGAGCGAGCCTCGTCAACGGCAAGTGCGTGAGCGACGAAACCCATCCCGAAGAGGAATGGCTGTGCGCGGCCTGCGGGGACGGCGTCTGCAACGGATCCGCGGGCGAGAACGTCTGCAGTTGCCCCGCGGACTGCGGGCCGCCGCCCTGAACGCGACCGAGACGCCTACTGCTGGCTGGTCGCCGCTCCCGGATTCGCCACGCTGCGCTTCGACGGCGTGAGCGACGGGTACACGAACATCAGACCGAGCCAATAGAGGACGCAGAACACCGCTGTTGCGATCGCGCTCCGGCGCACGGCCTGCTTCACCGTGCCGCCACGCGACGCAAACAGCGGGATCAGGATCGTCGCTGCGAGGATGCTGATGAGCAGCGCCTTCTGCACGCGGTCAGCTTACCACGGGCGCGCGAGACGCTCCTTCACGATGCGTCCCCAAGGGCTGGGCTCGAGCGACGCACCCACGCCGCACGTACCCGCATGCTCGACGAGGAGGTTGGGCGGGCAGTTCGTGTGGAACGTGTACGCCATCCACGGAACGTCGAGCTTCTCCGCGAGATCCATCAGCGCCTCGCAGTCCTCCGGGAGCATGGTCGCGTTCTGATCGTTCACCACCCCCATCTCGCCGATGATCACGGGGAGCTTGCGCGACGGCTTCGTCACGAGCTCGTCGAAGCGTGCGGGGCGGTTGTAGACGTGCGTCTCGTAGGCCACGTTCACGCCGCCTCCCGCCGTGATGGGATGCCCGACGTAGTAGTCGAGCACGCGTCCCCACTCGCGCGTGCCTTGCACCGTCACGATGTGGCGCTTGCTGGGGTCCTCGACGCTGCGGATGGCCGCCACCGTCTCGTTCATCGCCGTCCACACCTCGCCGTCGAGCTGGCCGCCCTCGTTCTTCTCGGGCTCGTTCACGAGACCGAACATCACGAAGGGCATGTCCTTCAGCGCCCGCGCGAGCTTCTTCCACACGGTGCGCGTGCGCTCCGTCGGCCATCCCAGCGGTCCGAACGACGGCTCGTGCCAGAGCGAGATCAGCACGTAGACGCCGCGCTTCTTGCCGATGTGACCCACGATGGTCATCAGGTCGCGGAAATAATCGTCGTCCTCGAGCACGCTCCGGTAGTGGACGCGTCCCGGTGCCGGGCCGCTGTCGGCATAGCTCTCGAGGAGCAGACGCACCATGCTGGCGTGCCATCCGTCGACGAGCATGTCGATGCGCCGCAGTACCTCCTCGACGTGCGGTCGCTCCCAGGAACACGAGTCGCAAGAACGTGTATCATGCACGTTTGCGCCGCGGCCATGGAAGGGCTTGCCGTCCGGCGTGACGATGCGCCGGCCCTGCACCTTCAACCACCCGGTGATCGGACCGGCGGGGGCAGGGGACTCGACAGGCGCGGGCGCCACCGGACGAGCGTCCGCCGTTACCGTGATGTCGCTGCTGGGCGGCCGGCTCTCACCGCCCCGCGCCGCGCACGCAGAGGCCGCGGCGAGGAGGACGACGGGAAGGAGGCTCGCTCTCTCGATCACGTCACGCGATCGTCCACGCCGTCACTTGGCGAGTGACGCGTTCAACACGACCGAGCCGAGGAACTTCGCGCGCCCGACCTCTTCGACGGTCCGCGACGACGCGATCACGCTGGTCTCGCCGATGAACACGCCGAGGAGGGCGGCATCGACGTTCTGCGCCATCGGAACGGTGGTCGCGTTCTCGGTGACGAGCTTGAGGACCACGATGCAACGCTTGCCACGGCTCGTGATGCTCTGGATCTGGGCGAGCATGCGGCCCATGTCCTTCAGCCCGAGGTTCCGCGCGTCGAACACGGTCAGCTCTTGACCGAGCTCGCTCGCGAGGCGCGCCATGCCGTGCGCGATCTCGAGGACGCCGTCCGGATCGCGCTTGCTCGAGCCGATGAAGGCCATCGACTGCCAGTCGTGCTGCTGGCACCGCAGCCAGAGGCGCTGCCACACCGGATCCATCGTGTTCGAGGCCGACGACATCGACTGCATCGACTCGAAACCGGGAGAGGACTGGGAGGGGGCGGGTGTTGCGCCGGGCATCTGCAAGGTCTCGTTGATCGGGCGCTTGTTCACGACGCCCGCCTTCTCGGCGCGCCCAGGCTTCTTGCCGTCCTTCGCGCGCGAGGCGTGCGACCGGGGAGCGGCGACAGCGGCGGCGGAGGAGCCGGGAACAGGTCGGTCTTCGAGCGCGACGTCCCCCTTGTCATCGACCCCCCAACGGGTTGCGTCATCACGAGCGAGTATAGCCATAACGTCCTACGGGTCAGA
>JAXDMI010000117.1:0-10140 GCA_034666145.1 Myxococcales bacterium
CGGCGCCTCGTTCGTGCTCCGCGTTCCACTCCGCGAGCGCGACGGCGCGGCCCGCCTGCTCGACAGCTCGCCGAAGCCGGTCACTCCCCGGTGAACGCGGGCTTCCGCTTCGCCGCGAACGCCGCCAGTGCTTCGCGGCGGTCCGAGCTCACGAGGACCTTGTCGTAGCTCACCTTCTCGAGCTCGAGACCCAGCTCGAGACCGACGTCGAACGAACGATCGATGGCCTCGAGCGCCGCGGCCTGCGCGAGCGGCGCGCCGTTCGCGATCGGCTCGATGAACGCCAGCGTGTCCTCGATCAGGTCGGTGCCGGCGGGCACGACGCGGTTCACCAGGCCCCATGCCAACGCCTCGGACGCGTCGAGCCTGCGGCCCAGGAGAATCATCTCCTTCGCGCGAGCCTCTCCGACGATGCGCGGAAGACGCTGCGTCCCGCCCGCCCCCGGAATGATGCCGAGCGTCGTCTCCGGCAACCCCACCTTCACGTGCGCCGCTGCCACGCGCAGATCGCAGATCAAGGCGAGCTCGAGGCCGCCTCCGAAGGCGACGCCGTTGAGCGCGGCGATCACCGGCTTCGGCGAGCGATCGAGAGGGCCGAGCTGCGAACGATACAGCTCGACCTGCACGCGGATGTCGTTCTCCGTCATGCCCTGACGCTCTTTGAGATCGGCGCCTGCGCAGAACGCTTTGTCGCCGCGACCGGTGATGACGATGGCTCGCACCGACGGGTTCGATACCGCCTCCCGTGTCAGCTTGCCGAGCGCGAACAGCGTCGCGCGCGACAGGCTGTTCATCCGCGGCTCACGGTCGATCGTCCACACGACGACGTTGCCGCGCTGCTCGACCTCGATCGGAAACGATTCGTCCGCCATGCAGCGGAGCTACCACCTCGCGATCACGGCGTGAAGATCGCTCAGAAGGGCGCGCTGCGCAGCGTCAGCTTGGTGGCCTTCGGCTTCGAGGCGGCCTTCTTCTTCTTGGCCGCGGGCGCGGGCGTCTCGGCGAGCTCGTCGACCTCACCGACCTCGGCGGCCGGGGGCGGCGGCGCGATCACGATCGGCGCGGGCATGGGCTGCACGCCCATCGCAGCCATGTTCGTCGCGGGCGCGACACCACGCGCATCGAGCGCGGTCTTCGCGGGAATGCCCGTCGTCTCGGCGCTCGCGAGATGCGCGGACGAGCCCGCCGGCTTGAGGTCGTCGGTCAGCTCGGCTGCGGTGAGCACCGCGAAGAGGAGCGTCAACGTCGCGCCGACCACGATGCCGGTCGTGACGCCGATCTTCTTCCAGTCGACCGACTCCACCGCCAGCTGCAGCTCGTCGCCGAGGTTGTCGAAGGGCTGGCGGAGAGCCACCTTGAGCTTGGGGCGCTCGCCCTTGATCTTGAGCCACTCGATCGACGCGGTCGCGAACACCTTCAGCGCGGCGAGCGCACGCTGCCAGTGCTGCGTGCTGCGCGACGACGTCATGTCGAAATTGACGCGCGACGAGCGCATCGACACCGGCGCATCGCTGCGACGTTCGAGCTCGGCGAGCGTGTAGACCTTGAACGAGAGGAGCGAGTCGGGCGCGTCGCCCGTGTTCGGGGCGGCCTCGCCGGGCTCGCTCATCCGCACGCCGGACGAAGGCGGCACCTCGATCGAGTCGTCCGGCGACGAGGCGTAGCCCGATCGCGAACGAAGCGACGACGTGGGACCGCGCGAGGAAGAAGGAGCCGTGGGCGGCGGCGCCCACCTCGCGTTCGCGGCCTCTTGCGCCTCGAGCGCCTGCTGCGCGCCCTGGTTCAGCGCCTCGTTGCGCGTGGCGAGACCCGCGGTCTTGTTCTGGAGCTTCTCCTGGAGCACGTGCCACGGCGGGAGGATCTCGCGGACCGTCTTGCACTCGACGGCGCTCCGCGGCGTCGCGACAGCGACCCTGCTGACCGGCGCTTCAGGAGCTGCGGCAGCGGGAGCAGCGGGAGCAGCCGGAACAGGAGGAGGAGCGGAGGGGGTGGCCTTCGGCCGGCTCGACAGTGGGCTCGACGAGGCCACGGGAAGCGCCGGAGGTGCAGCCGAGGCGGATTTCACGGCCAGCGGAGGTACCGGCGTCGCCAGTCCGCGAGGCGGCGTGGGCTTGATGGGCGGAGCGACCGAAGCGAGCGATGGACGCGCAGGACGCTGTGCGGCGCGCTCGCCGGGAAGCGAACGGTCCGCTCCAGCAACGCGGGCCTCTTGGCCTGCAGTTCGTCCCATGGACGCTTCTACGAGCACGCCCTGGGCCAACCCGTCGGGGCGCGGGTTGCGCCGCTTTTCGGCCCCGGTCGCTCCGCGGGGGGCGACCCCGGACCGTTCCGATGGACAAAAGACGATCCGGTTGATGGATGTCGGACTCAGGCGACCTCCGGCACGTTCGGGCCGCGCGGCTGGGTCAGCGACGCTTCTTGGACGTGCTCGACGAGGTGCTCTTCGACGCCTTCGTGGTCCCGCGTGACGTGCGTGACTCGCGCGCGGACGATTTCTTCGCGGATGTCGGCGACGACGCGCCGAGCTTTTTCGCGCTCGCGGAATCCTTCAAACGCGCTTCCATGCGACTGAGCCTCGTCTTGAGATCGAGGTGATCGGCCTGGAGCTTCTCCACATCCTCTTTGAGCTGCTCGGTCTGCTTTCGCTCGCCGCCCAGATCGCGGACCACTTCCTTGATGCGACGGCGCACGCGCGGGTCGAGATCGACCTCGGCACGCACGCGCAGCGCACCTCGTGAGCGAGCGTCGCCGAGATCGGAGAGCGCGCGCACCACGTCGATGCGCAGGATCGGATCCGAATCGTCGAGCAGGTCCTCGAGGTGCTCCCGCGCACGTCGATCGGTCGACAGCTTCGGGATGGCGAGGGCTGCAGCGCGACGCACGCGCGAAGGATGCCCGTAGCGCGTCCGCGCATAGAGATGAGGAAGCGCGCGATCGTCACGCAGCGCCGCGAGCCCGTCGATGGTCCCTGACGCGATGACGTCGGCCCACGACGGACGGTCCATCACGTCGAGCAGCACCTCGAACGCCGCCGGTTGCCGCGTCTTTCCGAGCGCGCGCGCGGCCTCGGCCTCGACGAGATAGCTCTCGTCGCGGAGCGCACGCGGCTTCAGCGCGTCGACGGCAGCGGTGGTGCGGAAGCGACCGAGCGCATCGACCACGGCGCGACGCACCTTGGGATGCGCGATGCTCGTGGACGCTGCGAGAACCTCGAAGCCTTCGCGCGCACGGATGCGACCGAGCGCTTCGGCACATTCGGACCGCACGCCCCAGAACTCGTTCTCGTCGGCGAGCCGCGCGGCGAGCGCCGCGATCGTGACCGGGTCATCGCTCTTCGCGAGGGCATGGGCCGCCAGCCAGCGACCGCGTGCCGACTTCGCCTCGGCGAGCTGCACGCGCAGCATGTCGGGCGGCGCCTTCGTCGTGACGTCGCCGAGGATCCGCATGTCGGGATCGACGACCACGTAGCGCGGGCGCTCCGCGCACGGGATCGCGAAGCTGTCGCTCCGCGCCTTGAGCTTCACGCGCTCGGTGCGCACCGCGTTGCCATCGGCGACGGCGAGCGCCAATGAGATCTCGAAGACCGAGGGCACGCCGTCAGTTGTACTCTGCACCTGTTTCACGGCGCAGGTCAGGACGCCGTCGTCCCACGACACGTCGACCTCGAGCTCGGGATGGCCGGGGCGCATCACCATGTCCTCGAAGGCGCGGCCGAGGCTCCGCCCCGAGACCTCCTCGAGCGCACGCTGGAGATCGCGCGTCTCGACGATGCTGCGCGCATGCCGATTCAGGTACGTCGAGACGCCCTTCCAGAAGAGCGTGTCGCCGAGCTCGGTGCGCAGGACGTGCAGCACCAGCCCGCCCTTCTCGTAGAGATGGCGATCGAAGAGATCGAGCGGCGCGTCGTAGTCCTGGCACACGATGGGGCGGCGATACCGCCCGTGGGCCTCGGAGAGGTACGACGAAAGGTCGTGTTTTACGCCATATTCGTACTCGTCGCGACCGAGGGCCTTCTCCCGCCACACGTGCTCCATGAACGTGGCGAAGCCCTCGTTGAGCCAGCCCTCCGACCAGTCACGGCACGTCACGTAGTCGCCGAACCACTGGTGCGCGAGCTCGTGCGAGATGAGGTCGTCGCTGGTCACGTCGATGGCCGCGCGGGCGTCGAGCAAGATGTGCTCGTACATCGTGGTGGCGGTGGTGTTCTCCATGCCGCCGAAGATGAAGTCGCTCACCACGACCTGCGCGTACTTGTTCCACGGATAGGGAACGCCCGTGAGCTCGGAGAAGAACGACACCATGTCCGGCGTGCGACCGAAGGTGCGACGTCCGTCCTCCTCGCGGCCCTTCGGCACGAGATACGTGAGCGGCACCTCGCGACGCACGGTGGAGCCGGGTGCAGGCGCGAGCGTGACGCGATCGCCGAAGACCGCGAACTCACCCGCGACGATGGTGACGAGATAGCTCGGGTGCGGATCGTTCATCCGCCAGTGGAACGTCTCGGTGCCGGCCTTCGCGTCCTGCTCTTTGCCGGCGAGCTCACCGTTCGAGAGCACGGAAAAACCGGTGGGAACGGTGATGACCGCCTCGGTCGTCATCTTCACGTGCGGCTTGTCGTGGCACGGGAAGACGTGGCGCGCGTCCTCTTCCTGGCACTGCGTCCACGCCTGGCGCGGGCGCGTGGGGACGTGCTCGTCGGGCTCGAGGAAGTAGAGACCTCTGCGCGGCGTGGCTTCGTAGCGAACGACCAGCGTGCCGTGCTCGAGCGCGCGCGGCACGTCGACCACGAGCAGCCGCCCGTCATATGTGTACTTCGCACTCTTCTCGTCGACGGTGACGCCGGCGATGGTGAACGCCACGGCATCGAGCTCCACGGTCGTCGCGTCGGGATCGATGCGGCGCAACGTGAGCGCCGCCGACCCGCGGATGCTGCGCTTCGGGAAGTCGAGCGCGAGCGTCAGCGCGAGGTGCTCGATGGCGAACGGACGATCGCGCTCGAAGTGCCGAGGGCTCGACGCGAAAGCGAAAGGGCGGGCTTGCGCTCGCCTGACTGCGCTGCCGCCCTCCTTGTGTTCTTCGAGCTCAGCGCCGCCGTGAGCGCGCCCGCAACCAGCGTGATCGTGACGAAATCGAACGGTCATCGGTGGCCGGAGAGCTTACATGATCTCCACTCTTGCCCCCCTCTCCCATGGGAGAGGGGCTGGGGGTGAGGACCCTGCGGCCGTGACGGCTCAGGCTCGGCGCTCAGCGACCCAACGCCTCGGCGCGATTCACGATGCGCGGCGTCAGGAAGATCACGAGCTCGTTGCGCGTGTCCGACGCTCGCCGGCGCTGGAAGAGGATGCCGAGGATCGGGATGTCACCGAAGAACGGCACCTGATCGAGGTTTCGACCGGTATTACGCGTGTAGATTCCACCGATCACCGCGGTGTGACCGTCCATCACGAGGAGGTCGGTCTCGGCCTCGCGCTTGAGGATCGTGGGATCGCCTCGCGCCGAGGTCTGGTTGAAGTCGGGCTCGTCTCGGTTGATCTTCACGTGCATCGAGACCGAACCGTCGGCCGTGACGTGGGGGCGCACGAGGAGCTGCAGCTTCGCTTCCTGGAAGGTCGTCTGCACGCCCTGCGCGCTGATCTGCGAGAACGGGATGAGCGTGCCCTGGCTGATGCGGGCGTCGCGATTGTCGAGCGTGAGGATACGCGGGCTCGACACGATGCGGAGGAGACCGCTCGCCTCTGCGGCGGAGAGCCGGAGGTTGACGTTGAAGTTGTTGTCGATCGAGCCGAGCGCGAAGCCGATGGCACCGCCCTGTCCGGTACCGGTCGCGGCGGGAAGGTTCACCGCGAAGTTCGGCTGCGCGACGTTGCCCTGGAAGGGCGAGAGACCGCGCGAGTTCGTGTTCTGGTCGTAGTTACCGCCGGCGATGCCGACCTTCGACGGGAACGCGATGCCCGTGGGGTTGCCGGTCGCTTCCGAGAAGGTGGCGTCACCACCCCACTGGATACCGATGTCGCGGATGTACCGGCTCGTGGCCTCGACGATTCGCGCTTCGACGAGGACCTGCGGGGTCTGCGTGTCGAGCGAGCGAACGAGCTCCTCGATGTTGTTCAGGTTGCCCGCGATGTCGCGCGCGATGAGCACGTTGGTGCGCTCGTCGACGGCGATGGATCCGCGCGGCGAGAGGAGGTCCTTCGCGCGCGCCTGGAGCTCTTCGGCCTGCGCGTAGCTGACCGGAATGAGGCGGGTCTCGAGCGGCGTGAGCTCGTATTCCTGCTTCGCCGCAGCGAGGCGCAGCTCGCGCTCCTTCTGCAGCGTGGCGAGCGGAGCGACGCGGATCAGGTTGCCGTTCCGCACCATGCCGAGGCCCTTGGCCTGGAGCACGACGTCGAGCGCCTGATCCCAGGGCACGTTCCGCATGCGGATCGTGACCTGACCGGAGACGTCGTCGGCGGTGACGATGTTCACGCGTCCCACGTCTGCGAGCAGACGAAGGATGTTGTGGATGTCGGCGTCCTTGAGGTCGAGGTCGATGCGACGACCGTTGAACCGACCGGCCTGCGCGTTGACCGTGGCTGCGAAGCCGGCGGTCTCCGTGGCGCCGTCGACCTCGATCTTCACGTCACCGGCGCGGTTCGGGTCGCCGCCGTGGATCGACGTCTCGATCGCCGGGCCACCGTCCTCGACGCGCTCGCGCGCGACGGTGACGCTCTTCCGCGAAGGAGCCTTGCCGCCGGTCGCGCCGAGCTTCGGCACGTCGAAGGCCCAGATGATCGACTTGCCGTCGACCGCGATGGATCCCTGCGCCATGCCTTCGCGATCGATCTCGATGATCGTCGACTCGCTCGAGGAGTCGTAGAAGGCGCTCACGGTCTTGAGCGGGCTGTGCTGCGCCGAGAGGTCCATCGTCTTGGCGAGGTTCTTCGGGAGCTGCGTCTTCTTCAGCTCGAGCCGCACGCGGCCGCCCGGCGTCGTGCCGAGCGAGTACGCGGGCACTGCCGTCGTCGTGATGAGCACGCGGTCTGCGCCGGCATTGCCCTTCTCGAAGCGAACGTCGGCGAGCTCGATCGCGTCGGCGGTCACTGCCGGTGCGTCGCCGCCTGCCGCCTTCACGTCGGCCGCGCTCGCGGCTGCGGTGACGGTAGCCGGCATGAGCGACACCTTCAGCGTCGTGCCTTCGGCGCGCACGCGGTAGGTGGCCTGCTTCACGAGGCTCACCGAGAGGCGGGTCATCGTGCCCGTTTCGGTCTTGAAGCCTTGCGTGAGCACGCCGCCGACGATCCCGACTTGGGACGTGAGCGCCTCTTTTACGCCGACCACGTCGGCGTCCGAGATGTCGACGAGCAATCGCTTGCCCCCGCTCTCGACGCGAACGTTGAAGACAGGTGCCGTCGAACCGACGACCTCGATCTCGGTCGCGCCGGTCGAAGCATCCGTTGCGCGGATCTTCACGTCGCGGACGTGATTCGTCGTTCCATCGGCCCAGCTAAGGGTCGCAGACAGCACCACGGCGGAAGCGCCGAGCACCGACAAAACCCTTTTGTGAAGCAAGCCCCTCATACGCCGTTGCATGCCTTCGGCTCCTCGCGTCGTCGTCGGTGTGGTCACGCACGACGTCGCGACTGGAACGGTAGAATCAACGGATCGATTGATCCCAATTTGTGGCTAAACAAAAGCCGTCCGAGCGCTCGCGAAACACCTGCGAACAAAACGAAAAAGCCCGCATTGAGCGGGCTTTCGCGCTGCGATTGGCGTTCACCAGGAGAGCGTCAGTCGATCTTCTCGTTCTTGTCCTGCGCCTCGGGGTGCAGCGTCACGACGCGCGACGCCGGCGGGATTCCGGGCTGCGCGGGGTCTTCGCGGAGGAACACGAGGTCGCCGTCGCGCACCTTGTCGACGCGCCAGTTGAGCTGGTAGTCGGCGCCGTTGGCACCGCCGATGTGGACGATCTCGGGGCGACCGACGAAGTCACCACGCTTGAGGACCCAGCCCTTGCCGCCGGGATCGATGACCATCGCTCGCGGATAGTCGCCGCCGGTCACGATGGCGACGAGCTTCAGCTCGTCGATCGAGTACTGCGGGAGGATGACGGCGCGCTGGTTCTGCGCGACGCGTTTGCTCTCGGGCGGCGCGAACGTGGCGATGAACGTGCGGAAGGGATCGCGATTGCGATCGCTCTCGACGAAGTCGTTCTCCGCGAAGTCCATGCGCGCGATGGGCGGAGGCGCGAGCCCGGGGCCGGCATCGGGGACGGCAGCCGCGGGCGCCTGCTTGGCCGCCGAGCCGGTGTTGGCGGCATTCAGCACGGCGTCCGGGCTACAGCCGATCACGAAGACGGCCAGAGCGCCGGAGGCGACGGCCGCCACGATGTGACGTGCGGTGATCACTTCTTACCTCCGGGCGGGGGCTGCGGCGCGACGGGCGCGGCAGCGGGAGCCGCGGGCGCCGGCGCCTTCTTGTTCAAGTGGAAGGTCGTGGCCAGGCAGTTGGCCTTGAGGATGATGTCGTCGCCCTCGAGCTTCGGCTCGGAGAGCTCGAGGTTCTCCATGTTGATGATCCGGTCTTGCTTGCCGATCTCGTAGATGAACTTCGCGATCTGGTGAAAACGTCCGGTGATCTGGAGCTTCATCGGGACCTTCGCGAAGAAGGTCTGCGGGACCTCCTCCATCGGCGTCCACGCCTTGAGATCGATTCCGCTGATGTTCGAGACCGCCTGGATCGCGGAGAGGAACGTCGCCGCCTCGGTGTCGGTCGGGAGGACCTTGTTCAGCTCGCGCTGCTTCTGCTGGCGCATCGCGAGCTCGTCGCGGTCGGCGAAGTAGCTGGCCTGCGACTGGCGCTGGCGCGAGAGCTCGGCCTCGAGCTCACCGGTGTTGTGCTTCTCGCGGTCGATGCGCGCCGCGACGTCGGTGTGGAGGAGCACGTAGTAAGCGACGCCGAGCAGCGCGCAGAGCACGGCACCGACGCCGATCTTTCCCGCGATGGGGAGTCGATTGAGGCTTAGCGATGCCATGTCAGTACCTCACCTTTGCGCTCATCTCGAACTTCACCAGCTCGAGCTTCGTGAGCGGGTCGACCTGCTTCGTCGCGGGCAGGAGCTTCACGTCGTAGAAGTAATCGCTGAGCGCGAGGCGGCGGAGGAACTCCGAGACGTCCTCGCCGTCACGCGCGAGCCCGCCGACGCGCACGGTGCGGTCCGCTTCTTTGTAGGAAGCGAGCCAGAGGCGGCGCGGATCCCAGTTCGGGTTGGGCACCGAAGAAGGATTGTCGCGCTTGAGCTGCTCGAGCTTGTCGCGATCGACGGTGGGGCCGCGGCCCGGCGTCATGATGCGCGAGAGCTCCAGCATCGTGGCGGTGGGGCCGGTGCGGGCGCTCTGCAGCTTCTGGATGGCCTCTTCGCGATCGCGGAGCTCCTTCAGCGACGTCTTGATCTCCGCGTGATTGGAGATCTCGCGCTTGATGGCGTCGATGTTCGCGGTGAGCTCCTGATTGTGCTTCTGGACCTGCGTGAGCTGGTCCTGCTTCGTCTTGTAGACGAAGAGCAGCACGATCACCTCGAGGAGGACCGCGCCGAGCACGAACGCGAGCCATGCTTGGCTCTCGCCTCCGGTGGACGTATCTGCGCCGGCGGCTTCCCCGCGGCGGCGCATCGGCCGCTTTTGCGGCATCAAATTGATGCGAATCACGAGCGGCGCTCCTTGTCCTGGCGCAGGCTGAGACCGAGGGCGACGACGAGCTGCGCAGCTCGTACGCGCATGTCCTGCTCGTTCACGTACTTCGTGTCGGCAGTGAGATTGGCGTTGGGATCGAAGACTTGCACGGGCACGTGCGCGCGCTTCTCGATCGACTGGCAGAGCGGCGCGAGGTACGCGCTGCCGCCGGAGACGAAGATGCGCGTGATCTCCGACTCGCCGCTGGTGGCGAGATAGAAGTCGAGGCTGCGCTGGATCTCGCCGGCGAGGCCGTCACATGCGCTCTGGATGATCTGGTGCACTTCCTGCGGAACGATGTCCGTCGGGCCGCCGCCGCACTTGTAGGCCTCGGCCTGCTCGAACGGGACGTTGCACTGCTTCTGGATCTCTTCGGTGATCGAGTTACCCGCGTTGGTGATCTCGCGGGTGAAGGCGCTGACGCCCTTCGACA
>JAXDMI010000118.1:0-4177 GCA_034666145.1 Myxococcales bacterium
CGGTGATCCGTCTCCCGAGCTTCTACCCGTTCGACAAGCAGCTCCCCGCGAACCCGACGCAGGCCGACTTCGATGCGTTCACCGCGAGCTACCAGGCAGAGATCCAGAAGGTCTTCGATTCGGTGAAGACCGCACCCGCGATCATCTGGGACGCGCGCGGCAACACCGGTGGAATCACGTCGGTGGGGCTCGCCATCGTCAACGGCTTCCCCTCGGCCAAGACCGCGGACATCTCGTACTGCAGGACGCGCATCGCGGGATCGTCGCCCATCGCTTACGACGCGCAACGCTATGCGCCCTATGCGATCGCGCCCGGCGGACCCTTCGCGTACTCCGGCAAGGTGGCGGTCGTGACCGACGGCCTCGCGTACAGCGCCGGCGACTACTTCCCGTTCGCGGTGGCGAAGGGCTCGGCGGTGCCGATCATCGGCTCGGCATCGGCAGGCGCCTATGGAGGTGGCCGAAGCCCGATCACCATCGACGGTCCGCCGCCGATGAACGCCAACTTCGATCCCACGGCATGCTTCGACGCGGCGACGGACCTCCCCCTCGAGGGCTCACCGCTTCCGCCGACGGTGGCCGTCGAGTACGACGTCGCCGATCTCGCGGCGGGGACGGACACCGTCCTCGAACGAGCCGTCGTCGAGCTCGGGCTCTAGGTCGCCACTCACTTCGCGGATCGCCAGAGCTCGCTGGCGAGAGAATCGGCGCTCGGCTTCGAGAGCCAGTACGCGGCCGTGGCGTTGACGCGCAGATGCGAGACACCGCCGGCGTAAGGCACCGTGGCGACCGTCTTCGCGAGCGTGCCGGTCATCCCGTACGCGCGGATCTCGACGTTCGCACCTGCACGGCAGGCCGTATAAATCGTGGTTCCATCGACGACGAGCGCATCGTCGAGGATGCTCTCCGAGCCGTCTGCGGGATCGAAGATCGAGCACGCCGCGCTCGGTACGACGACGATCGGGGCGCTGTTCGCGCCGCTGCCGATGGCCACCTTGACGATGCCCGCGCTCATGCGCGTGAAGACGTCCTTGCCGTCGGTAGCGATGCCGCCTGCGGTCACCGGCACGGCGTCCTGGATGACGTCGACGCTCTGGCTCGCATCGACGATGGAGACGCGCACCGCGGACTGGCGGTAGTAGTCGACGGCGAAGAGCCGATCGGCGGTGAACGCGGGCGCGACGTTCTGCGCGTCGACGTACTCCTCGATCCGCCACGGATTGTCGTACGCGCTCGCCGGAGTCGCCGAGGCGACGCTGACGAGCATGCTGTTCGAGCGCTGCGACCAGTTGCTGGCGCTGAAGTAGACGCGATTGTCGTGCACCGCGAGCGCGCCCGGTTCGCCGTAGCCCCAGTTCCAGCTGAGGTGATGGACCGAGTCGCTGCCGTCGGGCTTCGCCGAGAAGAGCTCGGCGCTCGCGCCCTGATCGAGCAGCCCGTAGATGCGCGTGCCGTCGGTGGCCAGCGACATCGCGTGGTCGAGGCCGGGGAGCTTGGTGACTGCGCTGCCGTCCGCTGCCGTGCGCTCGACGGAGACGTCGGTGGCGACGAAGACGGCGTCGTTCGCGACGGCGTACGTCCACACGGGCGCAGCGTGGATCTTCGCCGTGGTGATGGCGGGCGCGTGCGGGCCGTCCGCCGGCGCAGCGGCAGGCGCTGCGGCGGGCGCCTCGGATGGCGATGGCGTGCCGGGCGTCGAAGGCGTGTTCGCCGTGTCGTCCGGCTGGACCGTCGGATTGCCCATGCTCGCGTCGGTCGCCGGAGCCGGCTGCGATGCGCAGCCCATGGCGAACGCGGCGAGAGCGAGCGGGAGGAGAGCCGGGAGGAGGGAGCTCGTCTTCATCGTGTCAGGAGCTAGAGCACAGGGTGTGCCGATGTGCGTGCGCCGCAATGCATAATGATTTCGATAGCCTGCTGGGTACGATCTGGATCGTCACCCCCCGGTCCTTGACAGGCCGAAGGGTGCATGGTGCTTGGCCGGATGTCCGAAACCGAAAAGCGGTTCGCCGCTCGCCTCGAGACCATGAACCAGAGCTGGCGTGGCGCCGAGCACACGTCGGACGCCGCCGCGTACGTGCACGACACCCTCGAGCTCGCGTGGCTCGCGGCGAGCGATCTCTTCGGCGAGAAGGTGACGCCCGAGATCGCCGTCGCCATTTACGACCGCATCGACGAGGAGCGCCTCCGTCGATCGGACGAGGACGCGAAGCATCGCGCCGAGATGGTCGACAGCACGCTGCCTCGTTAGAGCGGAAGAGCGAACGCGAGCACACACGACGCGACGGCTTCGTGATGGCCATCGGCAACACGGTCTTCCCGGAGGACCCCTCGACCAACGCACCGCGGACTCGACCGTCATAAGGCAACTCGCGCCCGGTTCGGGCGCGCTTGCATGCGATGCGTCTGCATGATGCGAGCGCCCGGGGCGCTGACCTCATCCTGTGCGGAGCAGCTCGACAGCGCGCTCTCGGACATGTGCCTCGAGGGTTCTGCGACGAGCGATCGCCCTGAACCGATCGAGACAACGCGCCGTTCACAGAATACGAGGCCCGACGGCCCCGTGCGATGCCTCGCACCGCTTTCATCGTCGGCGCGAAGCCGACTTCTTTCGAAGGATCATCACATGAACAACATTTCTGCCCGCGCCACGCTCTCGTTCACCGCTCTCATTTCGCTCGTTGGACTCGCCGCCGTCTCCGCTGGCTGTAGCGCCGCATCTGCGGACGAGAGCGTGAAACCGCGCCTGGAGGTCATCAACCAGACCAAGAGCGCGCTCAGCGCCGACGCGATCACGTCCATCACGGGCACCTACGGAGCCGCGTGCAGCGGACGCAGCGCGCTCGCGACCGATACCTGGACGGTCTCGATCGC
Organism: Myxococcales bacterium; assembly: GCA_034666145.1. GTDB lineage: Bacteria > Myxococcota_A > Polyangia > Polyangiales > Polyangiaceae > Labilithrix. The sequence goes on from JAXDMI010000118.1 coordinate 2,872, forward strand.
CGGTGGCCCCGCGAGCGACGAGCTCAGCGTGCGCAAGAACGACTCCGACTGCGTGCTGACGATCGATGACATCGTCACCGCGGATGGCTCGTTCATCGGCGCGCCGTCCATCGCTCTCGATACGACGAACACCTTCAAGGGCTCCGCGTCGGCGTTTGCCTTGGATGGGCAACCCTTGGCGTTCTATGCGAATGCGAAGATCGGCGCGCTCACGTTTGCTTCCGACTTCACGATCTCCCTCCTCGTCTCGGATGCGCCGCACGCGTCCGACGAAGGAAACAAGGGCGCTACCTTCGCGACCCAGAACGCGAGCGTGTCGGCGAGCACCGTTCCTGCGTCGGACTACACCGTCAGCTTCGCGAGCTTCAGCGTCGCCAAGGACGTGAACAACGTCGTGCAGTCGGTCTCTGGCTCGGCACAGTTCAGCGCGGGCTCGGTCGCCGGCCAGGACTACGCCGTCTACGAGGGCGCGCTCACCGACTCGTCGACGCTCGCCGAGGTCGACGCCGCCTTCGCTGGGGCCGCCACGACGGGCCTCCTCGCGGACCTGACGACGCTGCACCTCCCCGCCTCCGGATTCGGTCTGGTGGGCCTCGACCTCGACACCAACCCGCAGCGCACGATGATCATCCGGAACACGAATGCGAATGTGTCCTCGTACCAGCTCATGCTGATTACCTTCATCCCCTGAGCCGTCCGCGGGCATCGCGCTCGAAAGCAAACGACCCGGCGCCGCTCGCGCCGGGTCGTCTGCTTTAATCCGAACGTGCGCCAAACTCGGGGCGCTTTTGTCCCGCTGGCTGCGGCTGTGACGCTTCTGCCCATTCAAGTGAGCGGGACGCCACGATCGCTCTCCGCATTCCGCTCACCTAGCCGCCGTCGGCTGAGGCACAGCGCCTGCAGCACCGGCGCGGTCTACGCGTGTGCCCGACGGCGGGTATTGCTGCGCCGCGAACGGAGGGCCTCGTGTCGGCTGATGATGACTCGGACCAACAGGGTGAACGCGCGCGTGCTCCAACCACGTCGGCCGCCTTGTTCACGATGGCATGGGAATCGCTCGTCGACATGCTCGGAAGTGCCACGGCCGCGACGTTGATGCGACAAGCCGCCAGCCGAGCCGCTCTGCGATGTCCGGAGCTCGAAGACTTCAGCGTCGCGCGCGAGCGTCTCGAATATCGCTGCTCGCTGCCGCGCTCGTGGAGCGAGCCGGCGCCGGCGCAGGGGTTGCGAGAGCTCTTCATCGAGCTACGCGCGATTTTGCTCGCTCTGACGGGACCGGTCGTCGTCGAACGCCTACGCACCATCC
>JAXDMI010000119.1:0-5172 GCA_034666145.1 Myxococcales bacterium
AGAGCGTCGACTGGACCAGCGGCTCCGTCGAGAAGATGGACATCTCCAACGAGGGCGAGCTCTACGCGAAGCTGCCGCTCGGCGCCGCCACGCTCGGCGGTCGCGTCTCCGCCGGCGAGCAGTTCCACATGGAGTACTTCGTCAGCGGCGTCCGCACCGCGACGCGCCCGGTCGTGTACCGCGCCGATCTCGACACCGTCGCCGGCTGCAAGGGCGCGACGCACTTCGTCTACGCGTACCAGCTCGGTGCGTTCGCGCTCGGCAGCAAGAAGAACATCAACGCCGAAGCGAGCGCCACGGTGTGGGGCTTCGGCGGCGGCGGCTCATCGAAGCAGGCGAACGCCGCCGAGAAGCGCGCCGGCGTCCTCGAGTCGTGTCGCGGTGAGAGCGCAAAGGAGACGCAGACGTGCAAGGCGCCGATTCGCCTCACGCTGCGCGAGATCGACGGCGGCTCCGATCCCGACGCGAAGGCGGCGGTAGCGCCCGAGACCCCCGACGCGCTCAACCTCGCCGGCAAGGTCGACGCGAAGATGAAGCGCAACGAGAAGGCGCAGGGTCACATGGACGCGGCGCGCGCCAAGAGCAACGCGCGCGACGGCAAGGGCTGCATCGCCGAGCTCAACGCGGCCGACAAGCTCGACCCCCGACCCGGGGTCGTCTCGACGAACCCCAGCTCCTACTGGTCGAGCATGCGCGCCAATTGCTTGATGATGGCCGGCCAGTGCCCCGCCGGTCGCCAGATGATGCGCAAGTTCATGGAGGCGAACATGAGCGGGCAGATGGGCCCCGAGGCCATCGACACGAGCGTGGACGCCATCGCCAGCAGGTACTGCCAGGGCGGCAGCCTCTCGCCGCGCGATCAGCTGCTCGCGGCCAACGAGGCGCTGCGCGTCGGCGCATCGACGAAGAAGGACCCCGCGTACTGCAACCAGAGCTACGAGCGCGTGAAGAAGTACGCGGCATCGGTCACGCCGAACGGCCCCGACGATACGATGGTCACCTATGCGCAGCAGGCCGATCAGGAGCTGCAGGCGGCCCATTGCCTCTCTCGCGCGGGTGATTGCGGGGCGGCCTGGGTGATGTTGAAGCAGTCGAAGATGGGCTCGATGGCGAGCGCCGCGATGTACAAGAACTACTTCCCGCACTGCAAGGACTTCACCCCGCCGACCACCGGTCCCGCGAGCACCGTCGACCCCGCTGCCGCGCAGGCCAAGGCCGCGGCGGCGATGAGCTCGGCGACGACGAAGATGTACAAGAAGGACGGCACCTGTCTCGCCGACCTCGACGTCTACGACAAGTCTCTCCCCGATGCGGCGCAGCGATCGACGAGCCCGACGTCGTCGCTCTCGCAGATCCGCTCGATCTGCCTGATGCTCTCGTCGCGCTGCGACGAAGGCGAGCGCCTCCAGCGCGCGGCGCTCACGACGGGACCGCGCAAGGTGAGCGCGGACATCGTCGACGCGAACATCAAGTCGCTCCGTCACGACTGGTGCAAGTAGCCGCGGATCGCGGACGCCCCGTGTTTTACGGGTGATTCAAGGGATGGGATGGGCGTCGAAGAAGTCGGCGATGGCCTTGCTCGTGTCGAGGTTCGCCGAGAGCGCGGGGCCGTACGGCAGCTGATCGCCGCCCGGCCACTGGTGCCCGCCGCCCGTGACCGTGCAGAGCTCGACGTCGGCGCCGGCCGTGCAGCCGCTCCACTTCGTGCACGAGACGTCGTCCTTCGTGAAGACCACGGCGCCTGCGCCGGCCGCGCAGCCGTTGATGGTCTTGAAGGCGTCGATGGATACGCTGACCGGCTTGGCGTTGCCTGCGCCGCCGCCGTCGTAAGGAACGACGAAGTCGTTCGTGCCATGCACGTGGAAGAGCGGCACCGGACGCTTCGGCTTGCAGGCGGCTGCGTCGACGCGGAGGCCGCCCGACACGGACGCGACCGCCGCGATCTCGTCCGAGAGCTCGCACGCGAGGAGGTACGAGAGGAAGCCGCCGTTGGAGAACCCCGACGCGAACGTGCGCTTCGCGTCGACGCAGTAGTCGCCGGCGACGGAGGTGATCATGGCGCGCGTGAACGAGACGTCGTCGACCATGTCGCTCAGCGCTTGTCCGCAGCAGTCGCCGGCATTGAAGCTCGTGCCGATGCCCGTGGGAAACGCGGCGATGTAGCCGCGCGCGTCGGCGGTGGCGGCGAAGTGCGTCGCGGTGGCGATCTGGGCCGCCGTCATGGTGTAGCCGTGGAAGAGGAAGACGAGCGGCGTGCGCTTCGTCGCGTCGTAGCCGGGCGGGACGTGCAGATCGTACGTGCGCGCCTTGCCGTCGACGGTGAGCATGACGGACTTGTCGCCGACTGCGCCGGTCTTGCCGATGCAGGTCGATGACGAGTCGATCGCGGCATCCATCCCTCCGCCGTCGGCGGGGTTGATGGGGCTCCCGTCCGGATTGGTGGTGCCGCCCTCGTCGTCCGTGCCCGGGCCGGTCCCGACGCCGCCCTCGCCGTCGGTGGGCGCGATGCTCCCGTCACTCCCGCAGGCGGCTGCCGAGAAGGTCACGGCGACGAGCAGCGCGAGCGCCGAGGAGAGGACTGCCGAAGGCGCTTCGATCCGCATTCACCGGGACCTAGCACGACCACAGATCCGTCGCGACTCGGTCGAGGTCCGAAAACGGCCAGCGGGTACCCTGACGATCGACGATGGTCTCTCTCGACACGACGACGACGACGACGACAAGGAGCCCACCGATGACCTCGACATCCTCGCCATCTTCCACCACCGCTACCCGGCGCTTCGTCCTCGACCGCGTCGCGACGCCCATCGGAACCATGCTGGTCGTGACCGATCGCGAAGGCTGCCTTCGTGCTCTCGACTGGCAGGAATACGAGGCGCGCATGCACCGCCTGCTGCGCCTCCACTACGGCAAGGACGGCGTCGTCCTCGACGAAGGCCGCGCTCCGGCAGCGGTCCGCGATGCGCTGGAGGCCTATTTCAAGGGCGATCTATCGGCCCTCGACACGCTGCCCGTCGCCACCGGGGGCACGGCGTTCCAGCGTGAGGTGTGGGCAGCGCTCCGCGCGATCCCCGCCGGCGAGACGCTCAGCTACGGCGCGCTCGCGAAGAAGATCGCTCGCCCCGCGGCCGTGCGCGCGGTGGGTCTCGCGAACGGCGCGAACCCCATCGGCGTGGTGGTCCCTTGCCATCGCGTCATCGGCGCGAACGCGACGCTCACCGGCTACGCCGGCGGCATCGAGCGCAAGCGCTGGCTGCTCACGCACGAAGGCGTGAGCTGAGGGCATCGGCATGGCGCTCGAGCTCGATCGCGACGTCTGCTACCGAGCGCTCCGCACGCGCGATGCGCGGTTCGACGGGCGCTTCTTCACCGCCGTGGTGAGCACGGGCATCTATTGCCGCCCGGTCTGCCCGGCACGCACGCCGAAGATCGACAACTGCCTGTTTTTGCCGAGCGCCGGAGCCGCGCATCAGATGGGCTTCCGTCCGTGCCTGCGTTGCCGGCCCGAGGTGGCACCCGGGCTGGCCGGCTGGCGAGGCTCGGCGAACACCGTGTCGCGCGCGCTCGGTCTCATCGCCGAGGGCGGCTTCGACGAGGGCGGCGCCGACGAGCTCGCGAATCGACTCGGCGTCGGCGCGCGCCATCTGCGGAGGCTCTTCGATCGCTACGTCGGAGCCTCGCCGGTATCGGTGGCGCAGGCGCATCGCATCCTGTTCGCGAAGAAGCTCATCACCGAGACGGCGCTCAGCATGACCGAGATCGCGCTGGCGTCGGGCTTCGGCAGCGTGCGCCGCTTCAACGACGTCTTCCACCACACGTATGGGCGAACGCCCAGCGATCTACGGCGCAAGAAGCGCCCCGAGGCCGATCTCGGCGCCGGCATCGAGCTCGAGCTGCCGTTCGCGGCGCCGTACGACTGGCCCGCGATGATCACATTCCTCGCCGCGCGCGCCATCCCCGGCGTCGAGTCGGTGGAGAACGACGTCTATCGCCGCACGTTCGCGCTCGACGGCGCGATCGGGACCATCGAGGTGCGTCCGGTGGCGGACGAGAACGTGCTGCGCGCGATCATCCACACGAGCGAGGTGAAGCCGCTCGGCGCGATCGTCGCGCGATTGCGGCGCCTCTTCGATCTCGATGCCGACATCGCAGCCGTCGACGAGCACCTCGCGAAGGACAAGGACCTCGCCAAGCGCGTCGCGGCGAGACCGGGGCTGCGCGTGCCGGGCGCGTGGGATCCCTTCGAGCTCGCGGTGCGCGCGGTCCTCGGACAGCAAGTGAGCGTGCGCGCGGCGACGACGTTCTCCGGTCGCATCGTCGCTGCGCTCGGCCGGCCGCTGGGCGCGGAGCGTGCCGGCGGAGGCGCTGCGATGCTGTTCCCGACGCCGGCCGCGATGGCCGAGGCCGATCTCGGCAGCGTCGGGCTCACCGGCGCACGCGCTGCGACGTTGAAGGCCCTCGCCGCGGCCGTTGCTGCCGATCCGCGCCTGATCCGCTCGTACGACACGCTCGACGAGACCGTGGCGAAGCTCTGCGAGCTCCCCGGGATCGGTCCGTGGACCGCGCAATACATCGCCATGCGTGCGCTGCGCGAGCCGGATGCCTTCCCCGCGGCCGATCTCGGCCTGCTGCGCGCGATGGAGACGAGCGCGGGCCGTCCCACGCCCGCGGCGCTCGCGAAACGAGCCGAAGCATGGCGCCCTTGGCGCGCTTATGCTGCCCTGCGCCTGTGGAGCCAGACCTGACGAGAGCTGAAGCACCGCAGCGAAGCGCGAGACATCGAACATCGTTGTTCGACAATCGCGTTCGCTGATCTAGCCTGGGCGCGGTGTCTTCGCGTCTGCAGTGCCACGGCTGTCGCCACTTCGTGTGGGCATCGCTCGAGGGCGATCGCTGCTCGGCGTTCCCCGACGGCATTCCGGACGCGATCTGGCTCGGCGAGCACGATCACGGGCAGCCGTTCCCCGGCGACGGCGGCGTTCGCCGCGAGCCGCCGCCGCCCGGATCGCCGAGCCCCGCGGAGGCGCGACACGAAGCCTGGACGCATCGTCGCATCGAGCGCTTCGCGCACGGCAAGGATCCGCTCGGCGCCATCGTCGTCGGCATCGAAGCGTCGCCGCTCGACGTTCCGCTCGATCCTGCCACGCTCGCGCGTGCGTGGCAGAGCACCGA
>JAXDMI010000120.1:0-7605 GCA_034666145.1 Myxococcales bacterium
CGCCCGCCTCTACGAGCGTCGTCGCTTCGGTAGCGGCGTCAACGCCGATCGCCGCCGGGTCGTCGCCGCATCCGATCGGGATGCTCGCGACCGCAGCAGCGGCGGCGCACGTCACGACGAGCAGGACGAGGCGGCGCACCCCTCCATCGTAGCCTGCGCGCCCGAGGCCGTCGCTACTCGACCTTCGGAGCACGCGGCGGGCGCAGCGATTCGATGAGGTCGGCGACCTCCGAGATGTCGACGACCGGCGCGATCGAGAAGCGGGCCTCGAGCGCGGCGCTCGGGATCGGCGGCGGCGCCTGACCCGTCGCGCCCACCGCGCGCGCGAGCAACGCGCACGCGTCGGTCAACACGCGCGAGCGCTTCTTGCCGAGCGCGACCTCGTCGGCATGGAGCTGCGAGAGCTCGTTCGACGCGATGGAGAGCATCTCGCGCAGTCCTTCGATGCGCTGGAGCATGTGCTCGACCTGCGCGAAGACCTCGTGCGGCGGCGCCGCGGGCGCACCCTCGGCCCCCGCCGGAGGCGCGGCCGACTTCTTCGGCGGCACGACCGACGCCGCCTTCGGTGGTGGCGCGGACGCGGGCTTCGGCGCTGCTGCTGCCGCCGCTGCCGCCTCGCGCAACGCCTTCACGTCGTTCTCGATCGCGGTGAGCTTCTCTTGCATCCGCTTCGTCTCGTCCCACGCGGTCGACGCATCGTCCTTGGCGGCGACGAGGGCGAGCTGCAGCTTGCGATACGCTTCGTCGGCTTCGCGCGCGCGCTCGTTGGCGCGGTTCGCGCGGTTCTCGGCGTCGGCCCGATCTTGTTTCTCGCGCTCGAGCGCGGCTTCCAGATCCTTCACTGTGTCCTTCGGCCGGTCCTTCGCCATGCCCTCCGATTGTCGCAGAACGCGGCGAAACGGGAAAATTAGGGCAACTCGGCGCTCACGGAGCGCCGGCGATCGACGCCTGCGTGCTCTTCCGTGGCCACCAGATGGCCGCGGCGATGAAGACGGCGACGGGGAGCGTCATCATGGCGGCCTCGACGGGGAAGTGATCGATGAGCATGCCGACGAACGGCTTCGACCAGAGATCGCCGAGGAGGTGGATGGCGAAGATCGAGATCGCCATCGCGCTCGCACGCACCTCGGGCGGTACCGCACGGAGGATGACCGCGTTGATCGGGGACGTTCCCAAGAAGAGCGCGAGGATGCTGAAGAAGACGAGGACGAAGAACACCAGAGGCGACGGCGCGAGGAAGCACGCCACGGTGAGCGGCGCACCGATGGCGCTCCCGATCGCGCAGATGCGGAGGAGCCCGCGGACCGTCTCGCGCTCGACCGCGTCGGGCGCGTGCTCGGCGGCCACCTTGCGACGGACGTTGTCCGCCCACTTGCCGCCGATGGCGGTAGCGAGCGCGCCCGCCACGACCGTGATCACGCCGAAGCGGAAGTTCGCGACGTTGAGCGCGAGGCCGTAGCGCCTGAAGAGGAACGTCGGCGCCCAGTACGAGAACGCGCCGATCGCCGCGGTGTACGCGCAGAAGCCGAAGACGCCTTGCCGATAGAGATCGACGGTGAGCAGTCGCCGGAGATCGCGCTTGATGTTCGCCTTCTCGGTGAGCACCTTGCGCGCGGGCTCGACGATCGCGAGACAGAAGAGCGCGAACACGAGACCGGGGCCGCCGGCGACGAAGAATGCGCTCCGCCAGCCCCAACGCACCTCGACGAAGCCGCCGACGAGATAGCCGAGCGCGCCGCCGATCGGCGTCGCGGCATAGAAGTACGCGAGCGCGCGGCCGCGCTTCTCCGGCGCGGTGATGTCGTCGATGATGGTGGGCGCGAGCGTCGCGTAGCTGGCCTCGCCGATGCCGACGAACGCGCGCGCGATGACGAGCCCGACGGCGGTGGTGGCCCATCCCGAAGCGCACGTGGCGGCGCTCCACACGATGACGCCGCCGGCAATGAGCCACTTGCGCGCCATGCGATCGCCGAGCGAGCCGAAGATGGGCGCGGTGACGAAGTAGCCGACGAGGAAGACCGTCTCGAGCAGCCCCCCGAGGAAGTTGGAGAGACCGAGCTCGAGCTGGATCCTCGGCAGCACCGCCGCCAGGACCAGGCGGTCGAGGTAGTTGAAGAGGTTCAGCCCCGTGAGCAGCACGAGGATGGCGCTCGGGCGGCGGATCATCAAAGCGCCGGAGAAGCTACTACGGTTTCGTCGGCTTCGTCGGGGCCTCGCGCGAGAACACGTACTTCTGCTGGTTCATGTCGAACAGCAGGGTGGTCGTGCCGTCCTTCTCCTGGACGAGCAGCTCGGCGCCCGCGTGCGGAGCGTCGAGGAAGAAGATCGCCTTCGCGCCGTCGGGCTCGGTCTTCTCGCCGAACGAGCTCGCCCACTCACCGACGTCGGCGGTCGCGCGGTCCTTGTCCTTCTTGATGATCACTTTGCCGAGGCCCGGGCTCGTCCACGTCCCGAGCACACGCTCCACGAACGCGGCGCTCGGCTTCTGCGCGACGCGCGCGAGCTCGACGTCGTAGGCCTTCTGGCGGCGATCGAGGCCGAACGCGAGGTTCTCCTTCGCTTCGGGGCGGCCGTCGAAGAGCACCTCCAAGAGTCGCCTTTTCAAGGCATTCCGGAACGAGTTCGCGCTGCCGGCATTGGTGAGGACCACGAGGCCCACGCCGTGGTCGGGCAGGAAGAAGTAGTCGGAGGTGTAACCGAGGAGATTTCCGCCGTGACCCACCAGGGGAACGCCGTTGCGCTTCTCGAGGAACACCCCGAGGCCGTACGCCGTCTTGTCGTCGATCTTCACCTGCGGCTCGCGGCGCGCGAGGAGGTTCTGCTCCGAGACGACGCGCTTCCCGTTGATCTGCCCGCGCCCCAGCTCGACGAGGAGCACGCGCGCGAAGTCGTCGACGTTCGACCAAACGCCGCCGGCCGGCCTGAGCGCGGCGACGGGACCGTCGTCGTCGACGATCGGCGTGACGTGCGGATGGGCGTCGGGGCCGAGGCCGTGCGGGCTCGCATGATCGACGCGACGGACCACGCCGAGATCCATCGTGGTGGAGGTCATGCCGTAAGGCACGAGCACCTTCGCGCGCAGGACGGCGTCGAACGCAGGCCCGAGTCCCTTCTTCGGCTCCACGGCATGCGCCGCGACGTATCCGCCGGTCGCGACGAGCGTGTTCGAGTACTGGAACGTCTCGCCGAAGCCGGTGGTTGGCTTCATTCCGCGCATGCTCTCGACGCGCGACTCCGGCGTGGCGGCGCCGTACTCGAGCTCGAACTCAGCGTCTTGCCGCGGCATGCCCGTGCACGCGCAGACCGTGTGACGCATCGTGAGCTCCTTCGTCGCCGCCGCATCGCCGAGCGCGAACGAGGGCAGGAGCTTCGTGACCGGCGAGCTCCATTCGAACGCGCCGTCGTCGACGAGCTTCGCCATCATCAGCGTGGCGAGCGACTTGCTCATCGACGCGATGATGAAGAGCGACTTCGACGTGACTGCGTCGTTCTTGCCGAGCTCCTTCACGCCGAAGCCCTTCGCGAGCACCACCTTCCCGTCCTGCACGATGGCAATGGCCACGCCCGGGATCTCCGCCGCCTTGCGCGACTCCTCGATGAACGCAGTGAGCGTCGCGAGGCGCGCGGCATCGAGCACGTTGGCTTTCTTGCCGGCGAACGACTCCTCTTCGAGGCCCTTCGGCTTGTAGCTCGCGATGACCGTGCCCATCTGCGCGCCGCGGCGATCGGCGGCGGCGTTGGAGCCGTCGAGCAGCGTGACATGCATGCGATCGCCTTTTTTACGGGCGATGGCGACGACGAGCCGGCTCTCGGCCACCGGCGTCTCGTAGAGGATCTGCGTGACCGCATCCCAGCCGTCGCGCCCCGGCGGCGTGGTGCGCGTCTTGGTGGCGCGCGCGAACGTCGGGTCGACGCGCTTCCACGCGGCGGCGATCGCGCGATCGCCGTCGGACTCGGTCAGCTCCACCAGGGTGACCTTCAGATCGCGCTCGGGCGCTTCGAGGACGACGAGATCGCTCCGCGTCGTCATCGACCAGCCCTTCGATGCCTGGAACGTCGCGCCCCACGGCGCGGTCGCCGTCTCGTCTGCGGTGAGCTCGCGCTTCGTCTCGGCCGGAGCGGCGGCGACGGTCTCGACGCTCGGCGTCGCTGCGGGCGCGGGAGGCGCGGCCTTCGGGACGACCGGCGCCGGAGGCTCGGCGCCGCACGCCCCGCACGTGGCGAGCACGACGAGCAACGAGACGAACGAAGCGCGTGAGAGCAGCGAGGCGTGGAGCATGCGGCGAGCCATACCGCGCTGCGCCGCTGCCGCTAGAGTGATTCGACCTCGGCGAGGTTCGCCGCGTACTCGTCGATCAGCGGATGCGCGGGCAGCACCTGCGCGCGCGCGAGCAAGTCACGGAAGCGGCCGATCTGGACCTCGCGTCCGCGCTTGAACATCGCCCAGGGATCGCGCGCCGGCGCGAACGCGCGAGCGCAGACGACGATCGACTGGAAGTTGTCGATCTTGTCCGCGAGCGTGATGGCCTGCGCCTCCCACGGCTTCACCGAGAAGTGCTCGAGGTAGAGGCGCTTCCGCTCTTCCCAAGAGAGCGATTTGTCCTCTTCGCTGACGTGACGCACGAGATCGGCAACGGTGCGACCGAATGTGTCGGCGAGCGCGGCGTAGGTGATGCCGCAGTCCTCCATCACGTCGTGGAGCGCGCCCGCCGCGACCACGGGCTCCTCGAAGCCATGACGCGCGAGGATCGCGGCGACGCCCGCGACGTGGCTCATGTACGGGACGTCGGCGTCGGGATATTTCCGACGCTGGTCCTTGTGCCAAATAGCTGCCCAATCAAACGCGAGCTTCAGCAGCGGAAGCGGCGGTGGCAGCAAAAGCGCCTAGCGAGCCTTCAAGAAGACTTCGGAACGCCTGGGCGTGCGGGGCCGGTCGCTGTCTGCGCACGCTTCGCTCTCGGGCCCATCACCGGACGGAGGAAGCTCGATCGCCGCGAAGCTCGGCTGGCTGGCCCGTCGCTTCTGCTCGATCATCGCGCCGAGCACGGCCTCCACACCGACGTCTTCGAGGTGTCGTGCCGAGCCTCGCTCGTCACGGTCCGCGCGATCAGAAAGGAAGGCCGGGGGTAGGAGAGTCGCGTCCGCGGTAGGCATGGGAACGAGAGCCAAGTTACCCGCGATTGCGCAGTGCGCCAGAGCGGGATCCCGTCCAAACGCGTTAGAGACGACAGCCTCGTCGGAAAATTGCAGCGAGGCCGGAACCGAATGACGCGGCGCCGCCCCGGATGCGCTCAGCGCCGCATCAGGCTCCGCCTTGACACTTGTTCACCTCGAAATTGACAGGGAACGCGGGACCGTGGTGAGTTCGCCGAGGCTTGGCAACGAAGAAATCATCGAAGGCAGGCGCCACGAAGGGCGGATCGACGCGGAGCGGCGGCGGCGGGAAGAAGCGCGGAGGCGATCAGGGCGATCTCTTCGTGCCGAACGCCGAGGAGATCTCGTCGCTCAGCGAGCTCGCCCAGTCGCGGTACCTCAACTACGCGCTATCGGTCATCACGAGCCGCGCGCTCCCCGACGTACGCGACGGCCTCAAGCCGGTGCAGCGCCGCATCCTCTACGGGATGTGGCAGGAGCGGATCTTCGCCACGGCGAAGCACCGCAAGTGCGCCTCGGTGGTCGGCGACGTCATGGGTCGCTACCACCCGCACGGCGACTCGTCGATCTACGACGCGCTCGTGCGCATGGCGCAGAGCTTTGCGCTGCGCGTCCCGCTGGTCGACGGCTCCGGCAACTTCGGCTCGCTCGACGGCGATCCCGCCGCCGCCATGCGTTACACCGAGTGCCGCCTCACGGCGCTCGCGTCCGAGCTGCTCACGAACCTCGATCACGGCACGGTCCCGTGGCGTCCGAACTACGACGGCACGAAGTCCGAGCCCGTCGTGCTCCCCGGCAAGCTGCCGAACCTCCTCATCAACGGCGCGACGGGCATCGCCGTCGGCATGGCGACGAACATCCCACCGCACAACCCCGAAGAGGTGTGCGCCGGCGCGATTCGTCTGCTCGACGCGCTCATCGAGGGGAAGGACCTCTCGTCACGCGAGCTGTGCCGCACCATCAAGGGTCCGGACTTTCCGACCGGTGGTCAGATCGTCTCCACGCCCGAGGAGATCAAGCAGATCTACGACACGGGGCAGGGAAGCCTGAAGGTCCGCGCGACGTGGGAGCCCGGCGAGTCGTCGCGAGGCACGAAGACCATCTTCATCACGAGCATTCCGTACGCGACGAACAAGTCCGTGCTCGTCGAGCGCATCGCGGACGTCGTGCTCGCGCGCAAGATGCCGCTGCTCCTCGACGTGAAGGACGTGTCGACCGACGACGTCCGCATCGAGCTCGAGCTGAAGAAGGAGGCCGACGAGCAGAAGGTGCTCGCGTACCTCTTCAAGAACACGCCGCTCCAGAACACGTTCGCCGTCAACCTGACGTGCCTCGTGCCCACCGAGAACCCCGACGTCGGGCGCCCTGAGCGCCTCGATCTCCGGGCGATGCTCTGGCACTTCCTCCACTTCCGGCTCGACGTCGTCACGAAGCGCCTCCAGCACGAGCTCGCCGAGCTCGCGCGCCGGATGCACATCCTCGACGGCTTCGCGATCGTCTTCGATGCGCTCGATCAGATCCTCAAGATCATCCGCGCGTCCGACGGCAAGGCCGACGCCGCGAAGAAGATCATGGCGCGCTTCAAGCTCGATGAAGAGCAGGTCGACGCCATCCTCGAGCTGCGTTTGTATCGACTTGCGCGCCTCGAGATCCTGGTCATCCAAGAGGAGCTCGACGCCAAGAAGAAGCGCTCCAATGCCATCAAGAAGCTCCTCTCCGAGAAGGGCTCGCGGGGCATCTGGGGCATGGTTCGCGAGGAGCTCACCACCCTCGCGGCGGGCTTCGGCCCCGCTGGAAAGCGCCGCACCATCATCGAGACGGTCGGCGAAGAGCGCATGTTCTCCGAAGAGGAGCTCATCGTCGCGGAGGACAACCACATCCTCATCACGCGCGACGGCTGGGTGAAGCGGCAGCGCGAGATCAAGGATCCCGCCGCCACGCGCCTGCGCGAAGGCGATGCCGTCCTCGCCGTCGTGGCCGGGTCGACGAAGGCGAGCGTCGTCTTCTTCTCGAACTACGGCACGGCGTACACGAGCCGCATCGTCGACGTCCCTGCGACCACCGGCTACGGCGAGCCCATACAGAAGCTCTTCAAGATGAAGGACGGCGAGTCCATCGTCGCCATGGCTTCGCTCGATCCGCGTCTCACCGGCAAGCTCGCCGGCGACGAGGAGCATTATCCCGAGACGTACGCGCTCGCGGCGAGCACCGACGGCAACGGCCTCACGTTCGGCCTCGAGGCGTTCGTCGAGCCGAGCACGCGGAGCGGTCGCCGCTACGCGCGCCTCGGTGATGGGCAGCAGATCGTGGGCGTGCAGGTGGTCAAGGGCGACGAGACCGTCATCGCGGTCTCGAAGAAGCGCCGCGCGCTCCTCTGCGGCGTCGACGAGGTGAAGTTCCTCGCGTCCGCCGGCAAGGGCGTCCTTCTCATGAAGCTCGCCGAGGACGACG
>JAXDMI010000121.1:0-8225 GCA_034666145.1 Myxococcales bacterium
ATCGCCCACGCTTGCAGAGCGCGCGCGCCAGCGGCGGCAGCACCTCTTGCGGGAGCCCGCCGAACGCCAGCGCGCGGCGCAGCGGACCGATGGCCTCGCCGGGACGCTCGTTGATGAGGAGGGCCTCGCCGAGGCGGCGGAACAGCTCCGCTGCCGCCATGCCCTCCTGCGCGTACTGGATGCCGATGCGGAAGACCTCCTCCGCCTGCTCGATCTCGCCGAGGTGCACGCAGGCCGAACCGAGGAGACCGAGGCCCTTCGCGATGAGGCCGCGCGCCTCGGGCGCGAGCATCTGGCCTTCGGGCGTGCGCAGGAAGATGGCGAGCGGCGCCGGCCACGTGCCGAGCAGCGCAATGACCTTCGGCCACTCCTTGCGCAGAGCGCAGGCCTCGGCTTCGGCCACCTTCGACAGGTCGATCGCCGAGCGCGCGCCGGTCGCGACGCGATCGAGCTCCTCGCGCACGTGCGAGCGGACCCGCAGGCGGAAGCCGTCGAGGTCGTACTTCTCCTCGACGCCGTCGTGCAGGACCGAGAGCTCGCCCTCTTCGCCGTTCATGCTGAGCGAGACGAGCGAGTACCCGTAGAGCGGCGCGAGCAGCAGATAGCGGACGCCGATGAAGAGCTGGATGGCCTCGACGTCGGTGTCGCGCTCGGGCGCGGGCGCGTGCTTCTCTTCCTCGACGAGGAGCGCACCGACGAGGCGGCGGCGGAAGTCCGCGAGCGTGAGGCGCTGCGGCTCGAGGTCCCCGTCGGTCTCGGCAGAGCCCACCACGAAGTCGACGAGCGTCTGGTCCGGGCTACGCCGGTCGATGGTCAGCGCGGTGATGCGAGCGCCGACGATGATCGAGAAGGCGAAGAACCGCTCACCGACGATCTCGCAGAGCGCCTGGAAGCTGCCGATGCCCTCGCCGATGCGTTCGAACCAGCCGTCGGTCCGGAGCGCGTCGAGCGGGAACTGTTTTTTCGGGGCGGCCATGGAGCTTTACGCTGACAAAGGCTGTCACGAAAGGTCAGCGAAAGTCACGCGGTTAACTCTTCTGCGATGCAGGTCGCCAGCCGGCTCTGCGTCCCGTCAGCCCGCCAGCGGCCAGTGCACACACACGCGTCGGACGCCGCAGCCCTCGCAGCGCTTCGGGTCGGGCTTCGACGGACAGCGCTGGACCATGCCCATGTGGCAGAGCGAGAAATCGTACCGCGTCGGATCGGTAGGGTCGAAGCGGGCGAGCGCCCGCGTGATCTCGACCGAGGTCTTCCACGAGAGATCGCGGCGCCTCGTGAGGCCGAGGTTCCGCGCGAGCTTGTGGATGTGAACGTCGACCGGGACGAGGAGGCGCTGCGCCGGCACCTTCCACATCCCGAGGTCGATGCCGTCGGCAGGTCGCACCATCCAGCGCAAGAAGAGGAGGAGGCGCTTGGCTCCGCTCCCTGCCCGGGCGTCGGAGAGCAGGTGCGCCGGGCCGCGCCGTCCGCTCGGGTCGGGCTCGCCGGCCTTCGGAAGACCGCCCTCCGCGCGGATGCGATCGCAGAACGACGCGAGCGCCTCGCGGATGCGCGCCTCGGGCTCGATGCTGGGCTCCTCGCGATCGACCCGCGCCAGCTCGCGCTCGAAGGCGCTGCCGAGCGAGCCCGCCTGTCGCTGCACCCTCCGCGCACCGATGATCAGCTTCGCCAGGTCCTCACCGCGGAAGACGCGATGCTTGAACCCGGCGAGGCGTGCGTCGAGCGCGACGGGATCGTCGGCGGCACGCGCAGGTCGCGGTCCGACTCGATCGAGGAGCTCGGCGAGCTTCATCCGGATCGCCTTCACGTTGCCGAACGCGCAGCTGGCGGCGACGAGCGCGACGATCTCGCGGTCCTCGCGTGCGCGATGACGATGCACGAACTCGACGGGGTCGTTCGCGCGTCGCGCCTGGAGGTCTTCGCGCGCCCGCACCAGATCGAGCGCCGCCTTCACCGCAGCATCGCGCTGTGCGGCCTTCGCGGCGCGCTCGACCTTCGTGACGGGAGCGCGCTTCTTCGTCGTGGTCACGGCTGCTCCTCGTCGTCGAGCGGCAGCTCGACGGGGGCCTTTCCGCGCTTCTTCTCGGCCTTCTCGCGCGCCGCCTTCGCGTTGGCGTACCGAACGCGTGCGAGCTCGAGCCAGCGATCCGGCGTCGGGCTGCGCTCGGCGCCGCGGACGAAGGCGGCGAAGGCATCCTCGGCGAGCTTCCAGTACCGGGCCTGCTCGGCGGCGGTGGCGTTGGGCCGGCGCGCCTGCGCCGCGGCGCCGACGGCGTCGTACCAGCTGATCTCGTAGGGCGGATAGAAGAAGACACCTCGCGAGCGGAGGAGCCCGACCATTCCCGACGAGCGCTGCATCTCGACGACGGAGAGCGCTTCCTTGTCGGCGGCCATGGGATCGCCCGAGCGATCGTAGGCGACCGCGAGACCCCACAGCGCGAGGGCGGACAGGTCGCCGTACGGGTAACGCGTGGCGAGGCGCAGCGCTTCGCGATAGCCCTCGATCGCCTCCTTGAGGTTGCCGAGATGCATCTGCGACTCGGCGAGGTTCAGCGTCGCCGTTCCGCGTTGGCGCGATCCAGGAGGGCGGTACTCCTCGGTGGTCAGGCGAAGGAACTCGGTATACGCGCGCTGCTCGCACGCGTGATCGCCGATGCGCCCGCATGCGTCCGCGAGGTTCGACCACGCATCTTCGGCAGCGGGGTGATCGGGCGCAGCGGCCAGCGCGGCACCGAGTACCTCGGCAGAGCGCTTGAAATAGACGTTCCCCTCCGACTCGCCGAGCATCAAGTAGACGAGGCCGAGATCGAAGCGCAGGCGAGGATCGAAGCTCTTCTCGGCGTTCGCGCGCTCGAGGAGCGAGCGGACGTTGAGCTTCTGTGACTCGTGCGAATCGGAGAAGCCGAACTCGCGCGCCGTCTCGGCGACGGCGAGACGCCGCTGCACCTCGACGTGGAGGCGATACGAATCGGCGGTCGCGGGATCGCGCGCGCGGTCCCACACCGAAGGCGGCGTGTCGGCGCGCGCGCCGCTCGACGTCGCGAGCGCGAGGCACGCGGCGAGAGCGCCGGAGGCGATGCGCGCCACACGTCCGGTGCGCGACGTCATCGCGTGCGCTCCTTCGGAGCGCCGGACGCGCCGGACGCGCCGGACGCGCCGGACGCACTCCCCTTCGTGCCGCGCGCGGGTGCCGCGCCTTCATGCGCGCGCGCATGATCGGCCCACGGGCCCTTTCCGCCCGCGCCTTCGACGTAGCGCCGCCACGTCTCACGCGCCGCGGAAGGATCCGTCACCTCGAGCGCAGTCGCGACCAGCGCCTCAGCCTCGTGCGCGACGCCGGCGTCGGCCAGCGCTTCGGTGATGCGCGCGTCGGACAGGATCGCCTTCGCGTCGGAGCGCACGCGCTCGGCGAGCACGGCCCTCGCCTCCTCTTTCTGTCCCGAGCGATCGAGCGCGAGCGCAAGGCCCACCACCGACGCCACCTGCATCGAGTCCTGCGCCTCGCGTCGTGCTTGCCGGAGCATCGCGACGGCGTCGTCGATGCCCTTCGGTCCCTGCGCCATGACGATCATCCCCGCCTCGAACGATGCCGCGCTGCGCTCCGGCGTGGAGAGCGCGCTCGTCCGCGGGAGCGCCGCGCGATACGCCTGCGCCGCCTCCTCGAAGTGACCCGTTCGTGCGTTCGCGCGAGCCCACGCGAGGAGCGCGACGGGATCGTCGAGGGCGCGATCGTCACGCGTGCGCGCCTCCTTCAACGCCGCGAGCGCGTCGGCGGGCTTCCCGAGCTTCAGCAGCGCGCGGCCCTTGAGGACGCTCGGCGCCGCGCGACCCGGGAGCATCTTGTCCGCGTCGTCGGCGATGCCCGGCACGTCCTTCGCGAGCGCGCCGCCGTTGACGAGCTTCGCGGTGCCGCTCGCGAGGAGCGTGCAGTACGTCTGGAGGTTCGGCTCCTTCGCGCGCTCCCACTTGTTGGCCGCGCGAAAGCCCTCCTGCACGCCGCACTCCGCAGGACGCGCGGCGCCGAACGCACCTTGCGCCGATGCCGACGATCCCGTCTGCGCGAACGGCGCGAAGACGGCGATACCGATCAGGAGGAGGGACGCAGGAACCACGGTGAAAAGGCTAGCACCTGATTCGCGTGGGACTCGCGTCGGTCAGAGCGCGAACGGATCGCGGAGCACGATCGTCTCGTCGCGGGCCGGACCGACACTGACGAGGATGTACGGGCACTCGGCCTGCTTTTCGACGAACTCGAGGTACGTGCGCGCCGCCTTGGGGAGATCGGCCATCGCACGAGCCTTGCCGAGCTCCTCTTTCCATCCTGGGAAGCTCTGGTAGATGGGCTTCACGGTGTCGAGCTCGTCCATGGGCAGGTCGTCGGTGCGACCATGCTTCGTCTCGTAAGCGATGCAGACCTTCACCTCGTCGAGGCCGGTGAGCACGTCGAGCTTCGTGATGGCGAGCGCATCGAGACCGTTGACGCGAACCGCGTAACGAAGCGCGGGCAGGTCGAGCCAACCGGTGCGACGCGGCCGCCCGGTCACCGAGCCGAACTCGGCGCCGACCTTGCGAATGCGCTCGCCGACGTCGTCGTGGAGCTCGGTGGGAAACGGACCACCTCCCACGCGCGTCGTGTAGGCCTTCACGAGGCCGACCACCTCGTCGATGCGCGTCGGCCCGATGCCAGCGCCGACACAGGCACCGCCGGCAGTGGGCGTGGACGACGTGACGAACGGATAGGTCCCGTGATCGACGTCGAGCAGCGTCCCCTGCGCCCCCTCGAGGACCACCTTCTTCTTGGCGCGCACCGCGGCCTCGACCAGCGATTGCGAGTCGACGAGCATCGGGACGATGCGCGCGCGGGTCGCCTCGATGGCGGCGAGCGTCTCGTCGACGGTGGGCACGGGCACTTCGCCCCCGCCGAGATGCTTGATGATCGGCGTCCAGTCGGCGATGGCGCGGCCGAGGAGCGCACGCAGTCGCTCGGGATCGCGGAACGCGCCGAGCGGGATGCCCCGTCGCGCGACCTTGTCCTCGTAGCAAGGACCGACGCCGCGCTTGGTGGTGCCGATCGCGTCCTTCCCCTTCTCGCGAAGGCCGTCGACGAGCACGTGGTACGGCAGGATGACGTGCGCGCGATCGGAGACGAGCAGCCGTCCCTTCACGTGGATGCCGCGGCGCTCGAGCTCGTCGAGCTCGGTCACGAGACTGCGCGGATCGATGACCATGCCTTGCGCGAGGACGCAGGTCGTCTCCGCGCGGAGGATTCCGCTCGGTACGAGGCGCACGACGAGCTTGTCGCTTCCCACCACCAGCGTGTGGCCCGCGTTGGGACCACCGCCGAAGCGCACCACCATGTCGGCGTGCTCGGTGTAGATGTCGACGATCTTGCCCTTGCCCTCGTCGCCCCATTGCGCGCCCACGATCACGATGGCCGGCATCGATCAAAGCTCCTGCGGAAAGGTCTACCCGTGACTTAGCATGCGCGCGACGAGGCCAGCGACGCGATCGGCGTCGGCCGGCGCGACGGGCTTGCCGGGCGCGCTGGGCGGCACGTCGATCGACCTCGCGGCCTCGGTCCGAACGTCGAACACGGTCGCGCCATTCCAGACCAGCGCGAAGCCCCACGAGCGCGCGTGAGCGAGCGCAGCATCATGGTAAGCAATCGCGACCGTTGGCACGCCGCGAGCGCGGAGCGCGGCCACGCGACCGTCCTCACCGTCGCCGACGTAGACGACCCCGTCGAGCGGGAGCTTGGCTGCGCCCGCGCTTCGAAGCGCCCACGCCAGCGTGTCGAGATCGAGGCCGAAGCCCACCGCCGCCATCGGCGCACCGAAGCGACCGAGGAGCTCGTCGTAGCGACCGCCGCCACCGATGGGCTCACCGGGGCCGTCTGCGTAGATCGAGAACGTCGTGCCCGTGTAATACGCAAAGCCGCGCACCTCGCCGGCGTCGGCGGTGAGGAACGGCGCGAGCCCGCGCGCGGCGGCGCGTTCGAAGAGCTTCAGCAAGCGCTCGGCGGCGGTGCGTGCGCGCAGGTTCACGCTGAGGACCTTGATGGTCTCCTCGAGCGCCTCACGACCACCGCTCAGCCTCGGCAGCGCGAGGAGCGCGGCAGCACAAGGCAATCCGCGGACGAGCTCCGCGAGCATGGCCTCGTCCTTCTTCGCGAGAGCCATCGTGATGTCCTCCGCGCGATCCGGAGCGCTGTTCGACACGTCGGACAGCAGCTCGCGCACGATCCCGGCATCGGCGACGTCGATGGTGAACTTCGCGAGGCCCGCGGCGCGCAGCGAATCGGCGGCGAGCTCGAGGAGCTCGAGATCGCCCGAGTCGTCGGCGACGCCGCACAGCTCGACGCCGACCTGCGGGATCTGCCGATGCTTCTTGGCGCGGCCCGAGCGCCGGCGAACGACGGTGCCTTCGTACGCGAGGCGATGCGGCGGCGCGTGATCGCGCATGCGCGTCGCGACGATGCGCGCGATCTGCGGAGTCATGTCGGGACGCAGCACGGCGACGTCGCCCGACTCCGGCTCGATGAAGCGCAGCATGTCGGAGGCCGCCTCGCTTCCGAGGCCGCGCTCGACGACGTGCGCGAGCTCGAACGCCGGCGGCGTCACGAGGCGATAACCGAAGAGCGCGAAGCGATCGAGGACCGTGCGCGAGAGCGCGCGACGGCTCGCCGCCTCCTCGGGAAGGAGGTCGCGCATACCCGCCGGCAGCGGATGCTCCAGCGATCGCGGCAGAACGCGGTCCACGGCTCAGAACGTCCCTTCGAGTCGCGCCCACCCGAGACCGAGGCGCGGCGTGACCGTGATGCTGCTGCGCGCGGTCGACGTCGATGGCTGCGCCGGCGTGCCCGACGGCGCTGTGGCGATGAGCGCGAAACCGCCAACCACACCGAGGCTCGCCACGATGAAGCTGATGGTCGAGATGGTGGCGCTCGTGTTCGCCTTGCTGCTGTCGTCGGGCAGGCACTGCTTGCCGCCCGCGCACGGGCTCCCGAGCGTGCTGATGCCTTCGATCGATCCGACGACCGCGGCGACGCCACCGACGCCGATCGCGACCCAGCCGATGGTGCGCTGCATGGATCCGTCGTTCGGCTCGGAGGGCTGCGGCGCCTCGGTCTTCGGCCCTTCGACCGGCGTCTCCGGCTTCGGCGGCTCGTCGCTGCCGTCCACCATGTCCGGAACGGTGACGTGCTGGACCTTGTCGCCCTTCGTGATGTTGATGAGGAGCGCGCCGTTCTTCTTGCCCTTCGCCTTGAAGATGAAGCGCCGCTGCCCGACCTCCGCGGCGAACACGGCGCCGCGCTCGGCTTCCCAGACCTTCCGATCCTCGACGAGCACGTCGGTGAGCGCCACCTTCTGCGGGTTGTCGATGATCACCTTGGGCAGCTGTTTCTCGAGCTCTACGAGTCGCTGCTTTGCGAAGTCACGACGGTCGGGACGATTGAGCTCGGTGGCCTTCACCTCGGCTTCGCGGAACTCGAGCCACGCGTACCAGATCGCTCCTTGCTCCTTGTGACAGAACGCGAGGTTGATCAGCGTGCCGAGCGAGTGGTCCTTGCTGTACGCCGCCTCGAACTTCGGACATGCCTCGCCGAAGCGACGCTCCTCGAGCAGCTTCTGTCCCTCGCGGAAGAGGCGCTCGGCGTCTGCCTCGCGATCCTGCGCGGACGCGCTGCTCGTAGCGAGCAGCGCCGCGAGCGGCAGCGCCACGATTGCGGCCGTGCGGAGACCCTTCACCGTCCGTTCACCTCTACTGACGTTCGCGCGGAAGCCCAGGGGGAAGCAAGGGTTTAGCGGTGCCCCCTGCGCCGGTCATGCCGGACGGTCGCTTCACGGCCGGAGGAGACGCGGCGGTCGGTCGGCTCGGCGCTGCGGTATTCGGCTTTCGGTTCGTCGCAGCACCCGGTGCGCCGGTGGCGGCGGGAGGAGCCGGCGCCGTGCCCGACGGCGACGCGCCGATCACGGTTCCCTGCGGCGCTTGCACGCCGTTCTGCACGTTGCCGACGGTGCCCTCGGCTTCGGGGCTGACCATGTGCACGGGCGCGGTGACGACACCCGTGGCAGGCGAAGTCACGCCGACCTGCACGCCGACGGGAACACCGCTCGCCTCGGGCGGCGGGTCGGCGCTCGGCATCACGAGCGGAGGCTCGGCGAGCGCGGCCGCCTTCGAGCGCTGATAAGCCGTGCCTGCCAGCAGCACCACGGCGGCTGCGC
>JAXDMI010000122.1:0-3140 GCA_034666145.1 Myxococcales bacterium
GCGCTCACGGTCGCGGGCATCGTCGCCCTCATCTGGCTGCGTCGCTACATGGCGAAGACGCAGGCGCTCGGCTGGATCCTGAAGGGCGCGGACACCGCCGAAGGTCGGAAGGAAGCGCTCTCGCGCATCGACAGCGAGTTCAAGAAGGGCGACACACAGGCGATCATCGCCAAGGCGCAGCTCCAGATGCAGGACGACCCGCGCGCCGCGCTCGCGACGCTCGAGGCCGTCAATCTCGACAAGGAGCTCGGCCCGATCGCCGGCCAGATCCGCGCGATGCGCGCCATGATCCACCTCACCATGGGTGAGACGCAGGAGGCGCGCGCGCTCGCCGACAAGCTCGATCTCGGCAAGCAGCAGGAGCCGAAGACCCGCGTCATGTTCGCCGCCGTCGCGAGCGAGGCCTGGGCGCGCACCGGGGCGGGCCGCAAGGCCGTCGACACGCTCGACCTCTTCAACCCCGAGGCCGACGACATGGGCGACATGCGCGCCCAGCTCTGGCGCTCACGCGCGTTCGCTTACGCCGCGGTCAACGACACGAAGGGCATCGCCCGCGCCGTGAAGAAGCTCTCCGAGATCAACCCGCACCTGCTCGGCATGTTCGTCGGGCAGAAGAAGGTCCATCCGCTGCTCGAGCGCGAGGCCAAGCAGGTGGTCATGAAGATGAACATCGTGCCGCGGAAGATCGTTCGCCAGAAGATGTAAGGCGTCGCCTCCGGCGAACGCTTGGGCTCACTTCGTGAGGTGGAGTTCACTTCAGGTCCACGAAGAGGTCGTCGATGTGGACCGAGAGCGGTCCACTCGGCGTGTTCGTGTAGTGGATGCCGTTGTCGACGACGACCTGCCCGGGCTTGTAGGCGGGATCCGCCACGCCGTTGAAGGCGACCACGCCGTCGACGGTGAGGAGGATGCTCGCCGGCGCCGTCAGGGTCACGGTCATCTCGATGCGCTGCCACTTGCCGAAGACGATCGGCACGGTGAGTGGATTCTGCACGAAGTTCCCGCCGCCCGTGCCGCCGTTGGGGAACGTCTGCTCGACGAGGATGACTCCGGAGGGCATGACGAACAGATAGGTCTGGAAGAAATCGCCGCCCGAGGCGGGCGGAGCAACGGAGACGACCATCAGCTGCTGGGAGCCCTGACCGGGGGCGGCCTCGATGCGCAGCGCATAGGACAGCGTGGCCTTCTGCACCAAGCCGGTGAACGTGCGGTCGAGGGCCGCCTGCGAGACGCTCCCTGCATCGAACACCGGTATCGACGCCTCGAGCTCGCTGCCGGTCGCGGTGCGCGTCGAAGGCCCGATCGTGACGACGCCGCCGCCGCTGAGCGAGCGCACGCCCCAGCTGCCGACCACGTCCGAGTTGGGGCGCTCGAAGTCGTCGCAGAACGTCGGCTTCGGGACGAGCGAATCGCAATACGGCACGGCGGGGCCGGCCTCCGCGTCGATGCCGGCGTCGTTGCCTGTGCTGCCCTCGGGCAGCGGGCCCGCTTCGCCGGTCGGACCGGCCTCGCCTGCGCTGTCGGAGGCGATCCCGGCATCGTCGGCGCCGCCGGTGAAGCCGTCGAGCGACGTCGTGAGCGAGCACGCCGCGAGGAGCGCGAGCGACGCGACCGTGGCGCCGCCGAGCCTGGCGACGGCGCGGCCTCGAACGAGCTTCACATCGTCAAGCGTATAGCGTTCAACCGATGCCGGCGAGATTGGCGCGCGCGAGGGGCCGCAGCGTGACCTCCGGAAGCAGCTCCGCGAAGCTCACGACGACCGCGTCGGGGAGATCGCTCTCCACGAGCTTGCGCACGAAGCGGCGGATGTCCGGCTGCGTGAGGAACACCGGCGGCATTCCCGCGGTACCGCTTCCGCCCGGCCCGCCGGCATGCGCCGAGGCCTCCGTGACCGCGCGCCGGAGCGACGCGACGACGTCGCGAGCGGCGGCGGGCGCGAGCGTGAGGAACGCGCCCGCGGGCGTGCGCGTAACCGCTCGCCGCACGGTGTCCTCGATGGTGGGGTCGATCAGCACGACACCCAGCTGATTCGCGCCGCGCGTCAGCCGGAACGTGAGCGCGCGACGCAGCTGCGCGCGCACCAGCTCGGTGAGGTTCAGCGGATCCTTCTCGGTGGTCGCGACGCCTGCGAGCGCTTCGAGGATCGCGCGCAGATCGCGGATCGACACGCGCTCCTCGACGAGGCGACGAAGGATGTCGGTGAGGAGCGTGAGGCTCACCGGCTTGGGGACCACGTTGCGAACCGTGGCCGGCGCGAACTGCTCGAGCTCGTCGAGGAGCCGCTGCGTCTCGGCGAGGCCGAGGAAATCCGCGGCGCGCGCGCGAAGGAGCTCGGCCGCGACCTCGGTGATCATCGCCACGGCCTGCGTATCGTCGGTTCCCTCGGGCACGGGCACCACACGCGCGGGTACCTCGAAGAGCGAGACCACCGCGTGCCGCGCGGGCAGGCCCGCGGCTGCTCGAACGCGCGGCGGCGGAAGTGGAACGCCGAGATCGGCGAAGAGTCGGTCGCGTAGGCCGAGCGCGGTGGCGCGCAGGCTCTCGCGTCGCTCGGCACCGTCTTCGCCGGGCGCGTCGTCGAGGAGCCCGGCGAGATCCGGGGAGACCTCGATGCTCCACGGCACCACCATCGGCACGAACGACGCTTCGAAGCTGCGACGCGCGCCCGGGTTCGCGGGGCGAGGCTCGGTCGCCGCTTGCTGATCGTCCTTCGCCATCTGACGCGTGCGCGCGCGTGCCACGAAGAAGAGCGCCGCCGCGATCACGAGGAACGGAACGGCGGGGAGGCCCGGCACCATCGCGAGCAGCACGACGAAGACCGCCGCCACCTTGAGCGCCTTCGGCATGCCGAAGAGCTGTCCGGCGAGCTCCTCGCCGAGCGGTGTGTCGGGCTCCTCGCTCGCGACACGCGTGACGAGGACGCCCGCCGCGGTCGAGAGGACCAGCGCGGGGATCTGCGAGACGAGACCGTCGCCGATCGTGAGCAGACCGTAGCGCTTGAGCGCATCGACGGCGGGGAGGCCCTTCTGACCGACGCCGATGGCGAGGCCGCCGAGGATGTTCACCACCGTGATGACGAGCGACGCGATGACGTCGCCCTTCACGAACTTCATCGCGCCGTCCATCGAGCCGTAGAACTG
>JAXDMI010000123.1:0-4432 GCA_034666145.1 Myxococcales bacterium
GCTCGGAGAGGAAGTAGTCGCCCTTGGCCTTCGCCTCGGCGACCTCCGACTCCGGACGGCCGGCGCGCAGCACGAACGCCTCGAGGCCCTTCAGCGGCAGCGCCATGAGGGCGATGCGCGCCGTCTCGCTGTCGCGCGACGCGCGGATGGTGCGAACGACGAGGTCGACCTCGGTCGTCGCCATGCCTAGGCCTTCGACGATCTCACGCTGGGCCTCGGCCTGACGGAGCTCGTAGCGCGTGCGGCGCGTGACGACGTCGCGCCGGTGCTCGACGAAGACCTCGAGGCTCTGCTTGAGATCGAGGACCTGCGGGCGGCCGCGCACGATGGCGAGGTTGATGACGCCGAACGTGGTCTGGAGATCGGTGAGGCGATAGAGCTGGTTCGTGACGACCTGAGGGACGACGTCCTTCTTCAGCTCGATGACGAGGCGCATGCCGTCGCGATCGGACTCGTCGCGCACCTCGGCGATGCCCTCGATCTTCTTCTCGCGCATCAGCTCGCCGATGCGTGCGTGGATGCGGGCCTTGTTCTGCTGGTAGGGGATCTCGGTGACGACGACCTGCTCTTTTTCGCCGCGGCCCGGCGACTTCTCCCCCTCCATGCGCGCGCGCATGACGATGCTGCCGCGACCCGTGCGCTGGGCGGCCTCGATGCCGCCGCGACCGAAGATGATACCGCCGGTGGGGAAGTCGGGACCCGAGACGAACCGCATGAGGTCGTCGACGGGGCAGTGCGGGTTGCGGACGAGATGGACGGTGGCGTCGATGATCTCGCTCAGGTTGTGCGGCGGGATGTTCGTCGCCATGCCGACGGCAATGCCGCCCGTACCGTTGACGAGGAGGTTCGGGATGCGCGACGGAAGGACGGTGGGCTCCGTCTTCGAGTCGTCGAAGTTCGGAACGAAGTCGACGCACTCCTTCTCGATGTCGGCGAGGAGCTCCATCGCCAGCTTGGAGAGGCGCGCTTCCGTGTAGCGATAGGCTGCCGCGGGATCGCCGTCGACCGAGCCGTAGTTGCCCTGGCCGTCGATGAGCGGGTAGCGCATCGAGAAGTCCTGGGCGAGGCGGACCATCGCGTCGTAGACGCTCGAATCACCGTGCGGGTGGTAATTGCCCAGCACGGTACCGACGATGGTCGCGCTCTTGCGGTACGCGGCGGTCGGAACGAGACCGGCCTCGTACGCGGAGAAGAGGATGCGACGATGGACGGGCTTGAGACCGTCGCGCGCGTCGGGGATCGCGCGGCCCACGATGACGCTCATCGCGTAGTCGAGGTAGCTCGTGCGCATCTCGTCTTGGATCGAGATGGGGATCCTCTGACCGTTGCCGTTGCCCATCGGTCCTGGTCCGCCCCCGTTACCGGGCGGAGGCGGAGGCGGCGGATCCGGGGGAATCACGTTCGACATCGGAGGGAATGATTAGTCCGTCCGGCGCGCCGCTGCCAGCGGAAACGCCCCCAAAAACCCTCGTGATTGCCGGTAGGTACGTGTCAAGACACGGCCGCGTTGCGGGACCCTTTTGGCTCGAGCCACGGCCGCGTTGCGGATCGTTTGTATGTCCCTACGCCGCCGCGCCATCGCGCGTTTCGGAGCGCGTTTCACTCCACGTACGGGTTGGGCGGAAGCGGCTCGTCGAGGATGCTCGCGCGAGCTCGCGCAGCGCTGGGCTCACCGACGACGGCCGTGGTCTCGGCGATGTCGTCCGCGTCCGGAGCTTCGGCCCTCACGCTCGTGTCGAGGCTCACCTTCACATCGCTGTCGACGACGCGCGGCATGCGATGAGCAGCGACCGTCGTGGAAGCGACGGTCGCGTTCGGTAGGTCCGGTTTCGCGCGGGCGGCGCCGAGCGCTGCGATGCCGAGCATCGCGACGAGCGCAGCGCTCGAAGCGAGGAGCCGAGCGCGGCCGGACATTGCAGTCGCGCTCGTCGCCGCGGGAAGCGGAGGCGGGAGTGCGGGCAACACCGGCGGACCGCTGTAACGCGTCGAAAGCTCGCACGACGGCAGCCACACCTCCGCCTTCGTGCCGGGCTTGCCGGCGGCGACCGTCGCTGCGCGCGACGTCTTCACGAGGGCGCGGAAGGCGAGGCGCTCCTCGGCGAGGTTGCGCTCCAGCCAGGTGCCGAGGTCATCGAGCGAGCCGCGCGGATCGTGCGCCGCGAGGTAGCCCTCGAGGGCATCGCGCATTGCGGCGGCAGTGGCGTAGCGATCGGCGCGACGAGGCGCCATGGCCTTCGCGACGATCGCGCGCAGCGCGTCGGGCGCGTCGGCGGAAGGAGGGAAGGGCGGCAGATCGCGCGCGATGAGAGCGCGCAGGATGGTGAGGTCGTCGGCGTCGCCCCAGAGTCGCTCGCCGCAGAGCAGCTCGCGGAGGATCACGCCGGCCGCGAACACGTCGGCGCGACGGTCGATGGTGTTACCGTCGACGTGGTCAGGGGACATGTACGGGACGGAGCCCTTCACGACGCCGACGCGCGTGATGGCCGCTCCGCGACGGTCCTTGCTCTTCGCGACGCCGAAGTCGATCAGCTTCACGCCGCCGTCGAAGGTGAGGAAGACGTTCTGCGGAGAGACGTCGCGATGAACGACGCCCAGGGCCGAGCCCTCGGAGTCGGTCAGCTCGTGTGCGTGATGAAGCGCGTCGAGCACGGCGACGAGGATGCGTACACCGACCAAGGTGGGCAGCGCGCGGAGACCGAGCTTCGTGCGGATCTGGTGGAGCGAGCCGCCTTCGAGGAGCTCGAGGGCCATGAAGTAGCGCCCGTTCTCGCAGCCCACCTCGTTGGTCTGCACGATGTGGCGGTGCGACAGGCGCGCCGCGAGACGTGCCTCGTCGAGGAACATTGCACAATACACGGGGTCGTCGGCGAGCTCGGCCTTGAGCTCCTTGACGATGACGAGCTTCTCGAACCCGCCGGGCCCACGCGACTCCGCGAGGTGCACGATGCCCATCCCGCCGCGGGCGAGCTCAGCCAGCAACCGATAGCGTCCTAGTTCCACACCATGGAGACGCCCGTCGAGAACACCTCATTCACCCCACGAGCCCCGTTACGCCATCGTAACCCCCGCGCAAGGAAACTTTACGTCGGTCCGAGCGAAGTCCGACGCGTAGCGGAGGACCCGCGTGGGGGGCGGCGCGTGCCGCCCTCTGCAAACTAGAAGAAGTTGCCGATGGTGAACTCGAAGACGGAGGCCTCTTCGTACGACAGCTTGTTGAGCGGGAAGCCCCACTCGAAGCGGAGCGGGCCTAGCGGCGAGAACCACCGGATGCCGAAGCCCGTCGACCAGCGGAGGAGACCGAGGCTGCTCGAGTCGAAGCAGGGGCTCACCAGGTTCGAGAACTGCGGCGCCGGCGTCGTCTTGCAGAACTGCTGCTCGAGGTTCCACGCGTTGCCGGCGTCGACGAACGTGACGCCGCGGATGCCGACCTTGTCGATGATCGGGAACTCGAACTCGAGGTTCGAATAGTACTGGAGGTTACCGCCGATGTTCGCGCCGTTCGGGATGGGCGGCGCGTTGACGTCGAGCGATTGATTGAGCGGCAATCGCGGGCCGAGCGTGCGCAGGCGATAGCCGCGGACGTCGAGGATGCCGCCCAGGAAGTACCGCGCGAAGATGGGCACGCCCTCGGCGGTGGGGCTCGTGATGACGCCGACCTTGTTGTTCATCTTCAGGATGAACCCGGAGCCCGGCTGCTCGCCCTGCCCGAAGAGCGGGTAGTAGAAGCGCGCGATGAGCTCGTGACGGAGGAACTCGAGCTCGCTGCCGAGCGCGCTCGACGCGAGCTCGGTGGACGCCTGGAGATAGATGCCCGACGACGGGAAGAGGCGGTTGTTCCGCGTGTCGTAGGTGATCGCGGGACGAAGCGAGATCGTTCGACCGGCGCTGAACAAGTTCGCGAGCGGCAGCCGCTGGAACACGCTCACGAAGCCCGAGGTCGACCCGAAGAACGTGTTGACCTGCTGCGTGTCGATCGAGTCGTGCTGCACCGTCCCGGTGACGCCGATGCGGAGCCACGGCTGCACGAGCGCATAGCCGAACGTGATCGCGCCGCCGAGCGTCTGGCGCGCGAAGTCGGGGAAGACGAGGAGGTTGTCGTAGAGCTCGACCGACGTCGACCAGTCCGAGTCGAGGAAATACGGCTCGAAGAAGCGGATCGAGATGAGCTGCCGGAGCCCGGACACCTGCGCTTGCAACGCGAGCGACTGGCCGTTTCCGAACAGGTTCGCTTGCTGGATCTGCGCGGTGGCGATGAAGTTCTCGATGCTCGAGAAGCCTGCACCGACCTGGAACGTGCCCGTCGGCCGCTCCGTGACCTCGAAGTTGATGTTGATGGTCTCGGGCGTCGAGCCTTGCTCGGTCGAGACGTCGACGCGCTCGAAGTAACCGAGGGCGACGATGCGGCGCTTGCTGTCCTCGAGCTTCGTCTCGG
>JAXDMI010000124.1:0-5941 GCA_034666145.1 Myxococcales bacterium
ACTGATCGCTGCCGCCATGACGATGACCTCCTCGTCCTGCGCGCGCAGGTGCAAGTAACGGTCCCCGTCGACGGCCTGCCGCGCAGGTGCCTCAGCTCACGCTTCGTTCATCGCCGCGCGGCTGCTACCGGCCGAGAGGCCGATGTTCGACACCGACGGAAGCCAGAAGCGGAACACGACGTGGCCATCGTGCTTGCTCTCCGCTTCGATGGTCCCACCGTGCGCTTCGACGAGGCCGCGCACGATGTAGAGTCCCAGTCCCGTGCCGTCGACCGCGCTGTCCCGCGCCGATCGGGTGCGGAAATAGCGGGTGAAGAGCTTCGCGGCGTCTTCGCGTGCGATCGCGCCGACGTTGGTGATCGAGACGAAGACCTTCGAGCGGATCGCTTCGAGGCCGACCGAGATCGTGCTCCCCGCCGGCGAATACTTCGAGGCGTTCGACAGCAGGTTCACGAGCACCTGCAGGATGCGATCGGGATCGACCTCGACTGACGGCAGGTTGCCGACGTCGACGTGCACGACGTGCTCGCGCTCCGCTGCGGATTGCACGACGGCGTCGGCGACCAACGCGGGGAGTGACGTCCAGCTCTTACGGAGCTCCACGTTTCGGCTCTCGACCCGCGACGCATCGAGCAAATCGCCGACGAGGCGCGCGAGTGCGCTGGTGTTGCGGAGGATCAGCTCGGCCAGAGACTGGGCCCGCGCATGCGGGAGCTTTCGCACGACTTCGGCGCTCATCGCGAGCGTCGAGATGGGATTGCGCAGATCGTGAGCGATCACGCCGATGAACTCTTCGCGCATCTGCGCCCAACGCGCGCGTTCGCTCGCGGCCTGGATCACGAGCGCCTTGACGAGGAACCAGCCCAGCGCGGCGCCGAATACCGCGCGGAACGGGCTACCGGAGATCCGGAGTACGTGCTCGAACGTGTCCTCGGTGAACGCGCCGGAGATTGTCGCGTACGCGACAAAGGCGAATGCCGCGTTGCGCGTTCCGCGACGGAGGGCGGCGTCCTCGATCTTCGAGGCCGCTTGGCTGACCCGAAGAAGACCGAACGCCGCGACGCACGCACCAGGAAGGCCCAGGGCGTGACGGACGGTGTTGAAGCCCTGGCGATCGGCGTGCCATGCAGCGTGTCCTGCTGCCGCCGATGTGACCGCGAGTTTCAACCACACGAGCGCGAGGACGAGCAGCGGTAACACGCGCGTCCAGCGCGGGAGTCGACGGAGCGAGATCAGCGCCTCGATTCCGAACATGCCGAAGCCCATGAAGGCGATCGACAGCAGGAACAGGCAAATGTCGCCGAGCAGGATGCCGGTGCGGAAGTGGCCTTCGTTTTGCTCGACGACACGCGCCATGACGGCGAGCTCGTTGAGGCCATGGAGGCCGCTCGCCGCGGCGAGCGTGAGCGTCGCGCGTCGGGACAAGAGCGCGTACGGCCACGAGAACGCCTGCGAGGCGAGGGCGATGCCCACGCCCACGAAGACGAATCCGTAGAGTAGGAAGACCGGGTAGAGCACCGCTAAGCATTGGGGTAGCGGCTTCGCGAAACCGATCAACGTCAACGAAGAAAATGTTTTCGCAGCTCAGTTATCGCTAACGCAACGACGAGCTGACGGCGCGGCAGGGGTTCGCCTAGAGAGCGGCGCAAACGACACGAACGTCTTCGACGCTGCTCTCACCGGTAATGCCGGCTGCATTCGCGACGATGCATCGCTGCGGCGGCGTGCTCGGCTGCTCCGCCACCTCGACGGTGTACGCCTCGCCGGGGCCGAGCTTCTTCGTGAGAAAGAAGGAGCCGTCGCCGACGACGGAGATCTCGTCGTCGCCGTTGGTGAGCAGCACGCTTCCGCGAAGGCCGTCGATCGTGCCGCCGACCGTGAGCGCGTTCGTCACGCACGAGACCGCGACCGGGTTGCTGTCGGTCTCGTTGACGAAACCGGCGCCGTCGACGACGCGGCACGTCTGACCCTCGGGCTGTTGCGCGACGGTCACTGCGTACTTGGCGCCGGTGGGGAGCTTTGTCGCAAAAACGAAGAGGCCGTCCTTCGAGAGCGCGATCGCATCGGTGCCGTTGTTCTCGAGCACGAGGCCGATCGCGTCGATGCCACCCGCGACGCCGCGCACCGCGTACGTGCTGGCGGCCGTGCTCTCGGGCGTTGCGGTCGCGGTCGGGCTCAGCTCGAAGGCACAGCCGGTCAGGGCGGCCAAGCAAGCGACGGCGATCGCTGCCCGGCAGACGCGCTGGATCACGTTGAATCGCGTTCCCATGGACTCATGGGTACGGCGCGACCGTGCATCGATCATTGCGTCATTGTGTAGACGCGCGTCGCAGCTCCGGCTGAGTCTCAGGCCGGAGCCGGCGTGCGCACCGTCGCGTCGACGACCATGGTTTGATCGACCGCGATGACGCCGTCGGCGGCGACCGTGACCTTGTAGTGCTTCAGCGGATCGATGGCTGGGCCATGGACGGCCGTGCCCGTCGGCGAGAACATCGAGCCGTGGCACATGCACGAGATGCCCGATGCGCTGAACGTGCCGTAGTTGGTGAGGTCGCACTGGTTGTGCGTGCACGTCGAGGTCATCGCGTAGAGTCCGCCCGCGTCTCGACCGAGCAGGACCCCTGGCCTCACTACACCGATGAAGCCGACGGGAACGTCGCGCGCGTTCGCCGGGGCGATCGGCTTCGGCGATGAGCCCGAGCCGTCATCGCTCGAGCACGCCAACGGAACGAGAGGGACGAGCGCCCCCGAGGCCATCGTTGCACCCATCATCAAGAAGCGTCGTCGGCTGGGGATCACCGACCGACTCTATCGAGGCTGCGCCGATCTCTCCAGCGATCTCTCCCGCGAGATCTGCGTCATGCGCCCGTACGCTCGAAGCGCACTGCCGGATCGAGCAGATAACCGTCGTCGCGCGTGATCAGCGCATCGGCGAGACCGAGCGCGCGGATGCGCCGGATGACCGAGTACACCCGCAGCATCCCCGACTCGTGGCGAACACGCTCGCCCGGCCAGCCCGCCGCGAGCAATGCGCTCGCCGAGAGCGCGGCTCCGGAGTGCGCGAGGCGCTGCGTGACGAGCGCATCGAGGACCTGGCGCAGCGCTCCGTGGCGCGCCAGATCGATCGCTTCGCCGTCGGGCCGGCGCAGCGAGCGCGCGTCGACGCCGACCGTCCAGACCTCGGACGCGCCGCTCACCGGCGACGGTGAAGACGACGTCGACACCGACGGAGCGTCCGCCTCCTCCAGCGCCGCGAGCTGGAAGCGCGCCACCGACTCGCGCCACAACCTTCCACTCGCGTGGTGCGCATCGGCGGCGGCCCGCAGTCGCGCGGCTCGCTCGGCGCGCGTGCCTTCGCCGGCGCCGTCGCCGTCCTCGGGGAGCTCGACGCCCACGACGGCAGCGACCTCGCGGACCTTCTCGCGACGCAAGGCGTCGCCGGACATCACGTGGAGCGCGTGCGCATTCTCGAGATCGCTCTCACCTTCGCGCCGATCGCCGCCGAGGCAGCACAAGAGCCCGCGCGCCACGAGCGCATCGGCCTCGCCGCGGACGTTGCCCTTCGAACGATGAAACGCGAGCGCTTCGTCGATCGTTCCACGCGCTCCCGGGGCATCACCCATCGCGATGCGCGCCCAGCCCAGGCTCCGTCGCACGTCCGCGGCGTCGTCGAGCTCCGCGCCGTTCGCGGTCGCGATGGCGAGCGCTTCGACGAGCAGCGCCTCGGCATCGGCAGCGGCGCCGACCTCGAGGATCACCTTGGCCTCCACGATGCGCGCGCGCACCCGCAGCGTCGCATCGCCGCTGGCATCGGCGGCCACGCGCGCTTCGCGGAAGATCGTGCCACGGAGATCGAGCGCGTTGCGCAAGAGAACCACGTCACCCATGGCGATCATCGCGCGCGCTGCGAGCGCAGGATCCGCGGTTTTTTCCCGGTCGAACGCGCGTACCAGCTCGGGCAGGTCGGCCTCGATCGCGTCGAGCGCAGACACGGCCGAAGGACCGTACGCTCCTGCCGCCGCGCTCTCCGCGTGCTGCACGTAGAGCTCCGCATGCCTTCGCTCGAGCGCGTCGCGTTCGTGCGCCTCCAGCGTCGCGAGCTGCTTGCGTGCGAAGGCGCGCAACGAGCGGAGCATCGTCAATCGCACCGCGCCATCCGTCTCGACCGACGCGAAGAGCGATTTCCGGAGCAACGCCTCGACGACGTCGAGCACATCCCCGGCGAGCAACGGACCGACCACGGCCTCGAAGGCCTCCACGGTGAAGGCGCCTTCGAACGCCCCCGACGCCGCGAATGCACGGGCCTCGTCCGGAGCGAGACGCGCAAGCGACCACTCGATGGTCGCCGACAGCGTCGCATGGCGGGCCGCGACGTCGCGCCGGTCCGTCTTGAGCAGCCGAAAGCGATCCTCGATGCGCGCGAGGAGATCGCCGGGCGGCACGAGTCGGCTCCGTCGCGCCGCGAGCTCGATCGCGAGCGGCAATCCGTCGAGCTGCTCGACCAGCGACGCGAGCTCGTCGTTGCTCCATGAGCCGCCTTCGGCATTCGCCTCGAAGAGCGCGCGTGCCGCCTGCGCGTCGAGCGGTCCGAGCTCGTGACGCTGCTCGCCGCCGATGCCGAGCGCCTCGCGCGAGGTGACGAGGAAGCGCAGCCCGTCGCTCGCATCGAGGCACGCCGGCACGAGCGCCGCGGCGGGTCCGACAACGCCGTCGGCATCGTCGAGCACGACCACGAGCGGGAGGTCACTGCGCGACGCGGCGAGCCGATGCGCGAGCGTCTCGACGGCGCTGCGTCCGCGCGACGTGGGGGCCGCGATGCCTGCGGCGCGCGCCACGGCCTTCACGAGCGACGCTTCGTCGTGCA
This sequence comes from Myxococcales bacterium, assembly GCA_034666145.1. Classification (GTDB taxonomy): domain Bacteria; phylum Myxococcota_A; class Polyangia; order Polyangiales; family Polyangiaceae; genus Labilithrix. Next base: position 4,865 of record JAXDMI010000124.1, read on the forward strand.
CGTCGCCGAGCTCGCAGAGGACGACGTCGTCGCTCTCTGCAGCGGCGAGACGACGGCCCACCTCACGCGCGACCCGCGACTTTCCGATGCCGCCCGGCCCGGTCAACGTCACCACACGTGCGTCGTCGTGAAGGCTTGCCTCCACCGCTGCGCAGGCGTCGTCGCGACCGAACAGCGACTCGGGCGGCAATCCGATGCTCGTGAGAAGCGAGCGGCGCCGGGTCATCGACCCATGCTATCGGTCTTCAGGCGCCGGCGGTATTCGCGCGAAGGCGCCACGCGATCCGCTCTCCGCGTCGGCGGCGATGACAGCCTCGATCAGCCCGCTGACGAGACGAGGACGAGGGCTCGTCGCCTGCCGACCCGCGTAGAGGACGCGAACCGAACGCGGTGATGCACAGACGAGAGCCCGCTAGCGCGAAGGCTTCGGCGCCGCGGCGTGCGTCTCCACGTGCGTGCCGTTCCGGAGGTCCTCCGACCCACGCTTCGCGATCACGTCGTCGGGCTGCAGCGCTCCGAAGACCTCGACGAGGTCGCCTTGCGTGATGCCACGCTGGACCGGGACCTGTTCGACGGTGCCGTCCTTCACGCGCGCCACGAACGTGCGCTCGGTCGATTGCACGATCGAAGACGGCGGCACGAAGTTCGAAGAGGCTGCGCGCTTCACGGGCCACACCACCGTCGCGAACATGCCCGGCGCGAGTCGGCCGTCCTTGTTGTCGACGTCGAGCTCGACGGGCATCGAGCGCGTCTTCGTGTCGATCGATCCGGACACGCGCTTCGTGATCCCCGTGAACTTCACGCCCGGGAACGACCGCACCGAGAAGGAGGCGGTCACGCCGTCGGCGATGCCTCCCACCAGGCTCTCCGGCACCGACACCGTGAGGCGCAGCTTGTGGACCTGGTCGATGCGAAGGAGCGGCGTCGCGCTGCTTCCGCCCTGCGGCCCGACCAATGCTCCGGGATGAACACCGCGCTCGATCACGGTTCCCTCGAAGGGCGCCGTGATCGCGAGGTACTGCTCCATCGCCCGCAACGAGTCGAGACGTGCCTGGTCGGCCTGCATGGCAGCTTCGG
>JAXDMI010000125.1:0-15275 GCA_034666145.1 Myxococcales bacterium
GCCGGCGCGACCTCGGGGCTTCCGTCCTGCGACTTCGGCGCGCGCAGCGAGTTGATGACGCTGTACTCGTGCCGGAGATACGCCTCGATCGTGTTGTTCTCGTCGGCGCGCTCGTACTCGTTGAACTTGTGGAACGCGTCGTAGAGGGTCTTCGGGTTCGCGTAGGCGCCGCTGACCAGGTAGTAGAACGTCGCACCGAGCGAATAGATGTCCGCGGGACGACCCACGCTCTTCTGGATGCGCGCGCGGACGTTCGTCTCCGACGGCTCGCGGTACGGGCGGCCGAGGACGAGGCGCTTGCGCGCGCGATCGGCGTAGAGGACCGGGTACTGCTCGTTGCGGTTGAACAGCGAGAACGAGTCGTTCTTCGCGATCTGGATGTAGAAGTCCTCGAAGTACTCGACCTCGGGGAGGCCCTGCTGGACGTTGACCAGCAGCTCGATGATGTTGGTCTCCTGCTCCGGGCTCTGGAAGAAGAGCGTGCCGGGGACGGCCGCCTTCATCTGCGTCATGCCGAAGTGGACCTCTTCGTCGGAGAGCTTCGCCACGTTGAAGTCGGCGAGGCGCACCTGCAGCGTCGAGCCGCGCAGGTTCGGATCGGGCAGGCCGATGAGGATGTTCGCGGGCTTGATGTCGCGATGGCAGATGTTGCGGACGAGATGCGAGTACTCGACCGCGCTCGCGACCGGGATCATGTAGTCGAGCACGCGGAAGAGGCGCTCGCGCATGTCGCACGCGAGCAGCTCCTCTTTGTGACCGCGCACGCGCGATCCCTTGAGGCGCTCCTCGAGGCTCATCTCGAGCTTCTCGAGGATCATGAACTCGGTGTCGACCTTGTCGCGGATGCTCGGCGGGAGGAAGTTCGGGTCCTCGTTCTCGCCCGAGCACATCAGCTCGACGATGTTGGGGTGACCCTGCACGCGCTCGAGGAGCTCTTTCTCCATCTGGAAGCGCATGTGATCTTCTTCACTGACGCCCTTCTGGAGGATCTTGATGACGATGGGCTTCCTGTAGTCGGTCTTCGACTCGAGCCAGCGCTCCTCGCCGAGATACGCCTTCGCGAAGCGACCCGAGCCGAGCTCGATCGGCTGACCACGTGCATCGAGCACGAACGAGTACGCGCGCGAGCGGGTGATGTGGAACGACGACGCGCGGTTCTCACGCGGCTGCTGATCGGCGCGCAGGCCGAGCGATTGCGGCGCGCCGCCCATCGGCACCATCGCGCCCGCGCCCGGCAACGGCTGACTCTGCCCAACATTGTTGTGGCCGAGACCACCGAGCGTGTTGCCGCCGAGACGCGGATCGCTCTGCGCGCCCGCGAAGGAGAGATCGTTGCGGTGTGGACTCTGGAGCGGCCCACCGAGGCCCGGTTGCGGCTGCTGGCTCGCGAACGGCATGAGCCCCGACTGTGCCGGGCCGCCGAGACCAAGCCCGCTGTGTCCGTGTCCGAGACCTTGCTGGGTCTGCGGCTGCTGCATCGACGGTGATTGCTGCGATTGCGGAGGCGGCGTGAGCGGCTGCGGTCCGGACGAGCCGCGATCGTTCGGCGGCATCTGCGAGGTCTGACCCATGCGCGCGGCCGCATTGTTCGCGCCCGAGGGCGGGCGCGGCATCGATTGCGACTTCGGCGGACCCGAATCCGGCGGGCCGGCGGGCGCGTTGCGCGCGGCCGTGCGTTCCGGGGCAGGTGACGACGAGGAGCGCGGGTCCTGCGGTTGCCCGGCGGCCGGTTGCGGCGCGGCGTGTCCCTGATGCGGAGTGAACGCGGTGGGCGTGTTGAACTTTCCGTAGTTCACGCGAGGAGGCGGAGCGAGCGGGGCCACAGGTGAAAGAGGTGAGTGCGCCTGACGCACGGCTTCCGGATCGGGAGCCGCGCCGACGGAGGTCTTCTCCTCGTCCTCGTCCTCGTCGATGCCCTGCAGTCTGGGCGGCGATTCCCTCTGCGTCACACAGCGTCCTTTCCCCAGCGTCTCAGCAAGTCGAGCCGGCGAAGCGACTCATCTCCGGCACATGACCACGAGGTCATTTCCCGGGCTCAACAAGAGGGCAATTGCCAAATGGCCCTCTGAATAGGGTACCAGAAGCTGCCTTCCGTCCACGACAAAGACGCGGCCTTCCGGGGTCGCCTGACCGAAGGACCAGGTGAGCTCTCCAAGCGTCACCCGCGTGGAAGACACGAGATCCGCTGACCCATCGGCCGTGACGGTCAGGGCCGGCGTGGGCCTCTGCCCACGTCGTGCGACGAAGCATGTGAGGCCTTTGACATTCAGCTTCTGCTGCGCGCCGGCAGCACCCGGAAGCATCGTCACGCGAACGCGGACGTGCCCGCCCTCGCGATCGACGAAGGACAGGTCGAGCTTCTCGTGAACCTGCACGAAGCGGACGCGCCGTTCGCCGTAGTGCGTCACGCGCTCCGGCGCGGGCTGGACGAGCGGGGCGCCCTCGCTTCCAGACGCCTCGACCTCGAGCGCGAGCCCCACCGGCTGGGGCGGCGTCGGGAGCTGCTGCTGGTGTTGGTTCTGCTGTTGTTGCTGATGCTGGTGATGCATCTGCTGCATCTGCTGCGCGCTCGGCTCGATCGGGAACGGCGCGATGCTCGTCGGCGCGCGGACCTTGAGCGCCTCGCGCAGATGCTCGAAGAGGTCGGGCGCCGTTGCGATGCGATCGTCGGCGCGCGCGATCATCGAATGCGACAGCACCTTTGCGACGTCGCCGGCGAGACCGATCTGCGCGAGTCGCGCGTTGACGAGCGTGTCGCCGCGCACGCGATCGTTGAAGGTGAGGCGCACGTCCTCGTCGCCGAAGATGACGCGACCCGTGAGCATGAACACGGCGAGGAGACCGAGCGCATAGACGTCGGTGCGCGGTCCTTCGGGCGAGCCGCATAGCTGCTCGGGAGCGGCCCAACGCGGGGAAAATAGGGCAACGGTGCTCACCGACTCGATGCCGTCGAACGTGTTCGGCGTGCCTTCGCGCTGCTTCTTCTTGATGTCGCTGTGCGCGATCCCGAAGTCGGCGAGCTTGGGCACGAGCGCGCCGCGCACGCGCGCGAAGAGGATGTTCGAAGGCTTGATGTCGCGATGGATGATCCCGTGCTCGTGCGCCTCGGCGAGCGCGCCGCTGATGCTCTCGAGGATCCCGAGCGCCTCGTCGGCGGGGATCGCACCGCGCAAGCGGATGTGCGTCTCGAGGTTGCCGCCGTCGAGGTACTCCGAGACGTGGAACGGCGCACCGGGCTCCGGCGATGCGTGCGGGCTCGGGTCGAGGTAGCCGAAGTCGTAGATGCGCAGCGTGTTCGGGTGCTGCAGCTTCGAGAGCGCGAGCGCCTCCTGGAGGAAGTGCGAGTACGTGGCCTGGTAGACCGCGCGCCCGCCGGTGTTGTTGCTCCCGGAGCCCTCGATGAGCGTGGTGCGAAGGAGCTTGATGCACACGACGCGGTCGAGACGATCGTCCGTCGCTCGGTAGATCGTGGCCATGCCTCCGCTGCCGATCCGGTCGAGGATCGTATAGCGGTCGAGAAGCCGCATTCCTTCGGTGAGCTCTTGCTCACCTGGCCGGCGTTGGCGCGGCATGACGGAGACAGCGTACGCCACGGAATGGGTCGGGGTCGACAGACGCGACGCGTGGTGAGACCGTTAGCCCTCAAAAACCGCCGCGAACGTGATCGGAGAAGCCTGCAGGCCTCAGAAGCCTGGAGCCCTCAGGTATCCAGCGCGCGCCACAAGTACCAGCTCGCCACCGAGCGAAAGGGCCGCCATCGCTCGCCCCGCATCGCGAGCGCTGCGGCCGAAGGGAGCTCGTCGGGCCCGTACTTCACGCGACCGCCCTTCTTCTCGGGATTCGGGAAGAGACGCGCGAAGCCCTTCTTGATGCCGTAGTCCGCGACGGGCAGCACGTCGGGACGACCGAGACGGAAGATGAGGAGCATCTCCACCGTCCAGCGTCCGACGCCGCGAACCGCGGTGAGCTTCTCCACGATGGCCTCGTCGTCCATGCGCTCGAGCTGTGCGAGCGTCGGTATCTCGCCGGCGACGGCGCGCGCTGCGAGGTCCTTCAGGCTCGCGAGCTTCGCGGCGGAGAGACCCGCGCCGCGGAGCGGGAGATCCTTCGTCGCGAGGACCTTCTTCGGATCGAGACGTCCGCCGGGGTACAGCGCCCGCACGCGTCCGAAGATGGTCGCCGCCGCGCGACCCGAGAGCTGCTGGTAGACGATCGACTCGGCGAGCGCCGCGAACGTGCCTTCGGTCTCCTTCAGCTGGAGGCCGAGCGGACCGGTCTTCGCGATGTGCTTGCCGAGGAGCGGGTCGGCATCGGCGAGCGCGCGCAGTGCCGCGTCGCCGTCGAACGGGAGATTGCGCACGACGGGCTCGTCGCGCTTGCTCGTCGCGCTCGCGAAGAGCGACGTCTGCTTCTCGGAGACGCGGGCGAGCGTGCCGCCTTCGAGCTCGAGGATCTTCGCCTTCGTGACGAGGCCTCCGTATGCGGAGAAGCCGCCCGCACCGCCGCCCGCCGCCACCACGCGATGACAGGGAACGATCACGGGGAACGGGTTGGTCGCCATCGCACGCCCCACCGCGCGCGATGCGCCGGGCGAACCGGCGATGCCTGCGAGCTCGCCGTACGTCGCGGTGCGCCCCGCGGGCACTGCCTGCGCGGCGCGCAAGATCTTCGCGGTGAACGGCGTCAGGCGAGACACGTCGAGCGGCACGCGCGTGAGGTCCTGCGGCTTGCCCGCGAGATGCTCGCGTACGCGTGCGATCGCGTCCTTCACCCACGGCGGCGTGAGCTTCGGGCTCGCCATTTTGCCGGCGTCCGGCATCTTCGTGAGCAGGCGCGCGCGTGTCGCGTCGGGATCTTCCTCGGGGAGCTGGAGCCAGGTGAGACCGGCGTCGCTCCATGCGACACCACATGTACCGATCGGCGTGTCGAAGAGCGTCCACGTCATGCGCGCGATCGTAGCGCGTTCGACGCGCTCAGCGACGGGGACCGAGCAGCAGCCCGCGATCGGTCGCGCTGCCCTTCACGCCTTTGTGGATGACGATCTTCTGCCCGGCTTCGCGTCCGTGTGCGTAGGCGTCGGTGCGACGTTGTCCGGCGTAGCGGATGTGACGCACGTGAGGATGGCGGCAGCGGAAGTAGCCGTCGAGGTCGCCGTCGGCCACCCAGACGAGGCCGGCGCTCGCGCTCTTCTGCGCCTCGCGTGCCAGCTTCTCGCTCATGCCGCTCATCACGCCGGCGAGGAACGTGCGCCGTTCGCGGTTGCTGAAGATGCCTTGCTCGACCTTGTGCTCCATCCAGAGCCGCGCGGCGGTCTGCACGAGATAGCCGTGGACGTACTCGGCGATCTCCACGTTCTCGGGCGTGCCGCAGATCTCGAGGACGCTCCCGCGCTTTCCCAGCGCCGGCCGATAGACGGGCACCCAGATGGCCTCGACGAAGAAGTGCTTGCCGAGGATCAAGGAGAGGACGCGCTCGGCCTCGGTGGTCCGCCCGGTGGGCTCGCCGAGATGCTTCCACGCATAGCCGTGCGCGGTGCGTGTCTGGCGCAGCTCGATGTTGTGCTTGAGGAGGAGACGCTGCGCGGCCGCCATCGCGGCTTCGGCCTCGTGGACGTTCGGGCTCTCGGCGAGCGCGAGGAGACGCGCGATGCGCTCGCCGACCTTGCCGTGCTCGGCCTGCACGGCGGCGGGCGAGGGGACGGGCATGCCCGCAGCGGCGGCGTCGATTCCGAGCTTCGTGCATACTGCACGGAATCGCGGGCCGTGCGCGGTCTCACCGGTCTCGCCGAGGATCTCGCCCACGTACTGGTGCGCCATCTCGTGCTTGAGGACCTCGACGACGACGCCCCACGGCTGCTCGAGGACGAGCGGACGCGAGAGCTCGATGGTGCGGGTCTCCGGCAGCCATCGCCCGAGGCGCGAGCGCGAGGTGACGAGCTCGAACTGCGGGATCTTCAGCGCGCCCTTGAAGTACGCGAGCGCGAGGTGTCGATACTGTTCCCCCACCTCGCGGAGGAGCGCCGCCTCGAGGCGCGCCGAGAGCGCGGGCGCCGATCGAGGGTCGAAAGGGCGTCCGTGGTGATCGGGCTCATCCGTCGCGTCGCGCATCGGGTGTCTCGTCTAGCGCGGTAGCTCGAAGCTGTACACCCAGTCGGAGAAGCTCTTGCGGTGCGCATGGCAGTCGACGCAGACGCTCGGATGTCCCGAATAGCGCGATTCGCCCTCGTCGTCGTACTCGGCCCAGAACCAGCCGTCAGCGCGCTTCTCCATGACGGCCACCAACTTGCGGGAGCCGCCGGTGACGCTGGAGAAGCCCTCCTTCACGACGATCGACCCGACCGGCCACGCCGTGACGGCGCGGGACGTCGATGGCGGTGCGAGCGCCGCGGAGACCTCGGGGCTGACGAAGATCTCGACGGCATTGGCGTGCGCGGTGAAGCTCGGCTTTCGCGTGGCATAGCCCGGCGCGCGCGGCCATGCGTGGAAGCCGGAGCCCGCGTTGACCTTGTCCCAGAGGACGCGTGCGCCGTCGGGATCGTCGTCCTGACCGCACGCGCTTGCGAGGACGGCGGCACTGACGAAGGCAACGAACGACGAACGACGAAGCATTTCCCGAGCAGGAGAGCGAATGCGCCGGCGAAAGTCACTCGAATCTCTCTGCTGGCGGGCGCGCGCGAGGGGCCTACACTCGAGTGATGGTGCGCGCCTTCGACGTGATCTGCGCGGGTGAGGCGCTCGTCGGTGTTGACGGAGCAACCAGCGGCGATGCCCGCGCCACCGAGACGTCGATGCGTTTCCGTCTCGGCGGCGGCGCGGTCAACGCGGCGGTGGCCCTCGCGCGGCAAGGCCTGCGCGTCGGGCTCGCGACCGTGCTCGCGGACGACGCGCTCGGTCGCTCGATGAAGGAGCGCATCGCCGGCGCGGGGGTCGACGTCGGCGGCGTCGAGCTCGCGCAGCCGGCGAGCGGGATCGTGTTCGTGCGGGGCGGCGCTCGCCAGAGGGTAGCCCTCGGCGACGTCGAGCGACCGGTCTCGATCCCCGAGGGCTGGTCCTCGCAAGTCCTCTTGCTCTCGGGGATGTCGCCGATCGTCGCGCACGGCGCAGCGCTCTGCAAAGCGGCGCGCGCCGGGAGACGGGCGGGCAGCGTCGTGGTGGTCGACGTCAACGCGCGCTGGGAGCTGTGGGAAGGCCGCGATCCTCGCTCGATCCTGATGATCCTGCGCGAGGCCGACGTCGTGTGGTCCAGCGCCGAGGATCTCTTCGGGCTGAACATGGACGCGAATGCGATGCGCGCGGCGATGCGCAAGAACGCGGTGCTCGCGCTGAGCGACGGCGCCGGGTCGGCGTTCGCGAGCGGGCCGTTCGGCGAAGTGGTGCGCGCGGTCTCGCCGAGCTCGAAGACGCATGCGAGCACGATGGTGATGGCCGAGGCCGACGGCAGCGACGCGTTCGCCACCGCGATCTGCGCCGAGCTCGCGCGTGCCGGGCAGCCCGGCGAGCAGGGCGGCGAGCTATGGAAGCGCGCCCTCCAGCGTGGCCACGAAGCCGCAACGGCGCTGGCGACGAGAATGGCCGCGCGGCGCTGACGGGTCGCTGACGCTCTTCGGCGTCGCACACATCGCGCACGTCGCGGCCGCTACACGGCGGTAGCGTGCTCGGCGCGCGCCTTGCGCCGCTTCGCGACGACGCTGGGAACGATCGTGACCACGAGGATGCCGGCGATCGTCAGCAAGGAGACGACGTGCGGCACGTGGAGGAATCCCGACGTGAGCATCTTGGCGCCCGCGAAGACCAAGATGGCCGCGAGGCCGTAGCGGAGATACTTCAGGTCCGCGAGGAGATCCGCGAGCACCAGGTAGAGCGCGCGTAGTCCAAGCATCGCGAAGATGTTCGAGCTGTAGACGATGAACGGCTCCTCGCTGATGGCGAAGACGGCGGGGATCGAATCGAGCGCGAAGATCACGTCGGTGATCTCGATGACGATGAGCGCGAGGAGAAGCGGCGTCGCCACGCGGCGGCCGTTCTCGACCACGAGGAAGCGGTGGCCGTGGAACGTCGGCGTGAAGCGAAGATGCCGGCGAAGGAAGGTAAGGACCTTGCCCTCGTCGTTCTCGTCTTTCGCGTCGGCCTTCTCGCGCGCGGTCTTGATGCCCGTGAAGACGAGGAACGTGCCGAGGATGTAGATGACGTCGTGCCAGCCCGAGAGGACCGCGGCACCGGCCGCGATGAAGGCGGCGCGCGTCACGAACGCGCCGATGATTCCCCACTGGAGCACGCGATGCTGCTCGTGCGCGGGGATCTGGAGCCGCTTGAAGATGACCAGGAACACGAAGAGGTTGTCGACGCTCAGGCTCTTCTCGACGAGGAATGCGGTGACGTAGTCCTCGCCCGCTTCACGCCCGAACTGCAGGGCGACCCAGCCTCCGAAGGCGAGGCCGAGCGTGACCCAGGCTGCGCTCCAGAGGATCGCGCTCTTCTTGTTGAGCTGGCGATCGCCGCGATGTGCAACGAGATCGATCAGCAGGCCCGAGGCGACGATGCCCGCGAGGACGAGCCACGCCCATACCGGGACCACGAGCGCAGTTGTCGAGCCAGCCATCGAAGGCGGCGAATGCAATATCGAGACGCGCGGCTAGTTGATGTCCCAGCCGTTGCGTTTTGATGCATCGGCTTCGTCTTCCTTGGGGTCGGTCTTCTCGGCCCCCTTCTTCGTGTTTTCGAAAGCGCTCTTTGCGTCTTCGATCGACGAGCCACGCAGGAAGTAGTTTCGCGCCGCGGCGCCGATGGCGAGTGTGCCCGCAAACGCGACAGCGCCCGAGACCATCGAGCCCGCGCCAGGGAATACGAACTTGATCAGCGCGCGTGCGCCCTCACGGAACGCGAAGCCGAGACCGACGTTCGCGCCCATCGCGCCGAGAAACTCCGCCGCGGCCTTGCGATCGAGCGGTCGTCCCGACAGCCATGCGATGCCAGCGATGAGCGTCACTTGCAGCGTCGTGATCGGGATCACGTCCGCGACGGGAATGGGGAGAGCCGCGACGCCGGCGCAGATCGCCGCAGTCGCGCGCGTGAGGTTGCTCGCGAGCTCCTCCTGCAGGCCACGCACGCGGGCGATGCGGACGAGAGTCCCGCGTCCCGCGTCGGGAAGGTGCTTGAACAGCGTGCCGACCAGCTCGTCGATGCGCCACCGCTCGTCGGCGCGGACCGAGTCGTCCTTCGCGAACGAGATGTACGTGCTGATGCCGCGCGTCCAAACGAGATGCGGCGAGAGCTTCGCGCGCTCCTTGATCTTCGTCTCGAGATGGTGCTCCACCTCGCTTACGCGCGCGAGCTTCTCCTGGACGTCGTCCTGGCTCTCTTCGCTCGGCATACCAGGCGTACCGGGGCGATGGAGGCGCGTCGCCTTCGGTTCGAGCACGTCGCAGTGGGTGGCGATCGCGACGAGCGGCGGACGGAAGCGATGCTCTCGTTCGATCTCCGCGTACACGCGCTCGAGCGCATCGAGGTCGGCGTCGATCGCGCTGTCCGCCTCGGTCGCCTTGACGAGGAACAGGATGACGTCGGGGACCTTCTTCTTCAGCTCGACCACGATCGACGCGACGGCGTCCTTCGAGGCGTCTTTCTCCGCGGGCGTCGAGCCCTCCTGCACGCCGCGGGTGTCGAGGATGGAGAGCGAGCCGCGCTCGGTCTTGTGCTCGAACCATTTGCCGCGGCCGGTCTGCGCCTTGACGTGTCCTACCTCGGCCACCTTTGCGCCGAAGAGCGCGTTGACCAGGGATGACTTGCCCGCGCCCCGCCGCCCCACGAGCGCGAACGCCGGGGCGCGCTGCTCGAGGAGGATGGTTCGGAGGAGGCCGATCTTCGCGCGGAGGTCGTTCACTGTGGCGTCCGACAAAGGGAGAAACCGCAGCATCTCTTCGACGCGACGGATGTTTTCGGCGATGAGCTCACGGGTCTTCGCCGCGTCGTCGCGGTCTTCTTTCTCGCTCGGCATGCCACTGCTCATCGTAACGCGGGTTTCCGCATGCGCGAGGGCAACCGTGGCGCAATTACGCGAGACTGTTCGGACCGACCACGACGCGCGCGCACGCACGTACAACAGCTGAGCGTTGGCGCGGCGCATGCTCCGTACGCGGGTGTGGTCCGCCGTCCTCCCGATCTTGCGCTGACTCCCGCTTCGAAGAGGACAGGTTGCGAGCGGCCCCCGTACCTTGGGACCATGAGGAGAGCTCTATTCCCGATGCTCTTCTCGCTCGCCGCAGGCTGCGCGACCGGATCGATCAGCGGCAACGAAGACGTCGGCTCGGGCCCGATCGTCGCGCTCTCCGATGATCCCGGCACGAAGGTACCGGACCTGCCGGAGCTCGGCCGCAGCGCCGTCTCGTCGGACGGCGAGCAAGCCGCGCGTGTCGGCCCGGGCTCGCTCACGACGCCGAAGAAGCTCGCGCTCGCAGGTCCGTTCGCGATCTCGAGCTGCAAGATCGGCGCGTTCTGCGAGGACTTCGAAGAGCCGTCACCCGCCACGCGCTGGACCAGCACGATCGCGACCGCAGGCGTCATCGACTTCGCCGGGCCGTCGTCGTCGCTCGGCGCGCATGCGTTGCGTGCGATGACGAACGGCGCGGGCGGAGCGGCGTATCTCACGCTCGAGCGCTCGACACTCGGCGCGCACTGGGTCGGCGCGCTCGCCTTCTCGATGCGTGTCGATGCGCTGCCCGTGACGGCGCTCGGCGGTCCGGAGATCGCCGTCGTCGATGCGAACGGCGCGACGACGCGCGTCGGCTTCTCCGTTCGACCGGACGGGATCGCCCTCCATCAGTCCTTCGAATCGTGCAGCGGCTCGTGGTGCACCTCGCGTTCGGATCTCGTGACCGACGTGAAGCCCGGTGAGTGGCGTCGTCTCGTCGTCGCCGTCGAGACGTTCGGAACGACCACGCCGCCGTACGGACGCGTCGAGGTGACCGTCGACGACGGCGACCTCATCGTCCTGCCGCTCACGGTGCGGCCGTACGACGGCCAAGCCGAGGCGCATGCCGGCATCACCGTGGCCGACACCGCGCCCGCGACGGCCCGCATCGACGACGTCACGTTCTATGCCCATTCACCGTGAAGAGCCCCGTCGCGATCCTCGTGAATCGCGCCGGGCCCAGCCCCGATTTCGCGTTCGAGGAGGAAGCCGGCGCCTCGGGCCGCCGTACGAACAAGGGAATGCGCGCCCTCTCCGTCCTCGCCGCTCTGTCTTTCGTTTCGATCGCCCTCGTTGGCTGCGCCGCCGAAGCGGAGTCGACCGGCCCCGCGCCCATCGCCGTCGTCGTGGCCGCGCCGGGCGGCCCTGTCGCCGAGCCGTCGGAAGCCCATGCCGCGGTCACGCCGCCGGGGAGCGACCCCGTGCGTCCCACCGGGAGCGAGGTCGTGGTTCCTGCTGCGCACGAGCAGCCGAGCGGCTTCGTCTGCCGCGCCGGCGCGTTCTGCGAGGACTTCGAGGAGCAGGGCTTCGAGAGCCACTGGGGCAGCGCGCTCACGACCGGCACCGGCACGGTCGACCACGGCACAGCGTCCGCGTCGCTCGGTCGGGGCTCGATCCGTCTCGTCACCGGCGACGACACGTCGTCGGCATATCTCCTCGAGCAGCACGGCACTGTCAAAGGCAATTGGTCGGGCGTGCTCGGCTTCGCGTTCCGCGTCGCCGCCGTGCCGTCGCGCTACCTGGGTGGACCCGAGCTCACGCTGCGCACCGCCGACGGCCCGATCAGCGTTCGCGTGACGATGGAGCCCAAGGGCGTGTTCATCGAGCAGCGCAGCACGTCGGAGTGCCTCCAGGATCGTTGCGTGCCGAAGCGCACGCTCATCGCTCCCGCGCATCCGAACCATTGGTACCGCGTGACGCTCGGGTTCGAGGTCAACCCCGCGAAGGCCGGGACGTACGGACGTCTCGAGGCCTCGGTCGACGACTCCGGCGTCGTCGTCTCCACGGATCTCTCGGTGCCGTTCTACGACGGCGACATGGTGTTCAGCGCGGGCATCACGCAGGGCGACGTCGGCGGCCGGTCGCTCGCCGATCTCGACGACGTGACCCTGCTCGTTCGCTGAGCCGCGCGGCGAAGCGTCAGAGCGCGACGAGCGAGACGTCGATGACGTCCGGCGTGCACGAGCGCAGCGCGGTCAGCACTTCGCCGGCAGGGGCGCGGTCCACGTGGATGCGCGCCACGGCCGCGCGAGCGCCGTCGAACACGATGTTCTCGGTCTCCTGCACGTTGATGCCGCCCTTCTTCAGGCAATCGAAGACGGCCGCGAGCACGCCGACGCGATCGTAGTGCCGCACCGCGAGGAGGTGGGTCGCCGGTGATTTCTTCGCGAGATTGACGACGTTCGCGGGCCGCCCCGTCTCCTTGAAGAGACGAACGATGCGCACGGTCTCCTCGGCGATCGCCTCCTGCGCCTGATCGGTGGAAGCGCCGATGTGATGCGTGCCGATGACGCCGGGCAGCTTGAAGATGTGCGCGTCCACGTCGCCGACGCCGCCCGAAGGCTCCTCGGCAAAGACGTCGAGACCGGCACGGATCCCGCGCTCCTTCACCGCGCGCTCGAGCGAGGCCTGATCGACGACCTCGGCGCGCGAGGTATTGATGAAGATCGTGCCCTGCTTCATCGACGCGAAGACGCCGTCGCCGATGAGGCCACGCGTCTCGGGCACGAGCGCGAGGTGCACGGTGAGGATGTCGGCGGCGGCCGCGACCTCGGTGGGGCTCGCCATCAGCGTGATGTTCAGCTCCTCGGCTTTCGCTGCGGGCAGGTGCTTGTCCCACGCAATCACGTGCATACCGAACGCATGTGCGCGCTTGATCACCTCGAGGCCGATGGTGCCCGCGCCGATGACGCCGAGCGTGCGCCCGAAGAGGCCGCGCGCCTGCGCATAACGCTTCTTGTTCCACTTGCCGCTCTTGAGGTCGGCGGTGCCGTCGGCGATGTGGCGATCGAGAGCGAGCATGAGGCCCGTCGCGAGCTCGGCGACGGCGATGGCGTTCTTGCCGGGACAGTTCGCGACCCAGATCCCGCGCTCGCTCGCCGCTTCGACGTCGATGGTGTTCGTGCCGGCGCCGGCGCGCACGACGAGCTGCAGGTTGCCGCCCTCGAGCATCGGGCGCGTCACCTGCGACGAACGCACGACGAGCACGTCGGCGGCGGTGCTCTTCACCGCCGCGAGGAGCGTGTCGCCCGACACGTCGGGGTCGTAGGCGACGTCGCAGCCGATCTCCGCGAGCCCACGACGACCGGAATCCTCGAACTTGTCCGCGACCAGCACCTTCATGGTGCGCACGTTATCATCCAGCTTGCCCGGGCCGTACAAGTAGCCTCTGATCGAGGCGTGAGGTGCTCCTTCTTGCTCTCGCCCGGTGCCGCGCTCGGTGCCGCGTTGCTGCTCGCGGCATGTGGCACCGGAGACGGCTCGGCCGATGCGCCCGATGCGGCGGGTGCAGCGGGCGGCGACGAGGCGGGCACCGGCGACGCGACTGCGTCCGTCACTGACGCCGGCACGTCGACGGACGCGGCTCCGCACGACGCCGGCCCCATCGACTGGACGGTCAACGGCCACCTCCTCACGCCCGGCGAGCAAGCGCCGGTCCTCGTCATCGCCGCCGACGTCGTCCCGCGGCTCGCGGGCACGCGTGAGGATCGCCTTCTTTTCGCGGCACGCGGCGCATGGTGGGCCCTCAAGGAAGGAACGTGGGAGCAATCGCTCCCCGCCATCTACGGCTACTCGAACTGCAACAGCGCGAGCGGCGATCACGTCATCGGCCCGACGGAGATCTGCGGCACCGGTCGCGCATGGCAGGTGGGGCTCGCCGCGGTGCAGGTTCCCGGACACACCGTCACCGAGCTCGAGGCCCGCGTGCCCGTGCTCTTTCCCGGCATGACCGCGGATGCGCTCCTTGCCGACGTGGCGATGAAGGCGGGCGAGGACCAGGCGACCTCCGATGCGATCGTCATGTCGACGGGCTCGCTGCGCGCTTCGTGGCTCCTGCGCGTTCCCGCCATCGGCTTCGACGCGCTCGTGCCCGGCGAGGTCGTCCCCGAGTGCATCGACGGCACGAAGAGCTGGTGCTTCGGCACGGCATGGCCCGAGACGAAGAAGTTCGCTCCGACCCAGGCCGCGGCGCTCGTCTCGATCGGCGATTTGCATCGCATCCTGTCGTCGCTGGCGCCCTGACCGCGAGGCATTTATTCTCGACGGCCCATGGCCCAACCCACCCGCACGCTCATCAAAGGCGGCACCGTCGTCACCGCCGTCGACACGTATCTCGCGGACGTCGCGATCGTCGGCGACAAGATCGCCGCCATCTTCGGGCCCAACGCGGCGCCCGCCGGTCCGTGGGACCTGACCATCGACGCCACGGGCAAGTACGTCATGCCCGGCGGCATCGACGCGCACACGCACATGGACATGCCGTTCGGCGGCACCACCGCGTCCGACGACTTCGAGACCGGCACGCGCGCAGCAGCTCATGGCGGCACGACGTGCATCGTCGACTTCGCGATCCAGACGAAGGGCGATCCGCTGCGCACGGGCCTCGATCTCTGGCACGGCAAGGCCGAGGGCAAAGGCGCCGTCGACTACGCGTTCCACATGATCATGACCGACGTGAACGAGGGGACCATCCAGGAGATGGGCCAGGTCGTGAACGAAGGCATCACGTCGTTCAAGATGTTCATGGCCTATCCCGGCGTGTTCCTCGTCGACGATCAGCAGATCTTCCGCGCGATGCTCCGCGCCGGTGAGCTCGGCGCATTGATCACGATGCACGCGGAGATCGGCCTCCCGATCGACGTGCTCGTGCAGCGTGCGCTCTCGCAGGGCCACACCGCGCCGATCTATCACGCGCTCACGCGGCCCGAGATCGCCGAAGCGACGGGTACCGAGCGTGCGATCGCGCTCGCCGAAATGGCGAAGGTCCCCGTCTACATGGTCCACCTATCGGCGCAGCGTGCGCTCGAGCGGGTGATGGAAGCGCGCGATCGCGGCTTGCCCGCGTACGCCGAGACCTGTCCGCAGTATCTGTTCTTGAACGAAGACCACCTGCGCGGCGAGCCGGGCAACGAGTGGAAGGGCGCCGGCTACGTCGCGACGCCCGCGCTGCGCGCAGCGCATCACCACGAGCATCTGTGGCGCGGCCTGCGCAACTACGATCTCCAGGTCGTCGCGACCGATCACTGTCCGTTCTGCATGAAGGATCAGAAGGAGCTCGGTAAGAACGACTAATGATACGGCGACCACCG
>JAXDMI010000126.1:0-7202 GCA_034666145.1 Myxococcales bacterium
AGGTCACGACGTCGATGACCATCAACGGTCCGGCGATCGTGCTCCTCGCGTTCTACATCGCGCTCGCCGACGTTCGTGGGATCCCACGTACCGCCATCGGCGGCACGGTGCAGAACGACTGCCTCAAAGAGTTCATCGCGCAGCACGCGTGGCTCGTTCCGCCGCGTCCCGCGATGCGCGTCGTCACCGACATGATCGAGTTCTGCGCCACCGAGGTGCCGCGCTGGAACACCGTGTCAATCAGCGGCTATCACATCCGCGAAGCCGGAGCGACGGCAGGTCAGGAGCTCGCGTTCACCATCGCCGACGGCATCGGCTACGTCGAGTCGTGCCTCGAACGCGGCCTCGACGTCGACAGCTTCGCGCCGCGCCTCTCGTTCTTCTTCGACGTGCACAACGCCTTCTTCGAGGAGATCGCCAAGTTCCGCGCCGCGCGGAGGCTCTGGGCGCGCCTCATGAAGGAGCGCTTCGGCGCGAAGAAGGCCGAGAGCATGAAGCTCCGGACGCATGCGCAGACCGCGGGCGTGTCGCTGACCGCGCAGCAGCCGTACAACAACGTGGTGCGCGTCGCGCTCCAGGCGCTCGCCGCGGTGCTCGGCGGAACGCAGTCGCTCCATACCAACTCGCTCGACGAGACGTACGCGCTGCCCACCGAAGAGGCGGTGAAGATCGCGCTCCGCACGCAGCAGATCATCGCCGAGGAGAGCGGCGTCGCCTCCACCATCGATCCGCTGGGCGGCAGCTACTTCATCGAAGAGCTCACGACACGCCTGGAAAATGAGGCGATCGGCTACATCAAGCGCATCGACGAGATGGGCGGCATGGTCTCCGCGATCGAGAAGGGCTATCCGCAGCGCGAGATCGCCGCGAGCTCCTACAAGTTCCAGCGCCAGCTCGAGGCCGGCGAACGCGTGATGGTCGGCGTGAACATGTACGGCGACGGTACGGAGAAGGACGCCAACATCCCGCTCCTCCGCATCGACGAGCAAGTGCAGAAGCTCCAGATCGCGAACCTCGCCAAGGTGAAGTCGACGCGCGATGCGGCGAAGGTCACGGCGTGTCTCGCGGCGGTCCGGGCTGCGGCGAAGAACAAGACGAACCTCATGCCGCCCATCATCGAGTCCGCGAAGGCGTACGCGACGCAGCAGGAGATCTGCGACGTGCTCCGCGAGGTCTTCGGTACGTACACCGATCCCGCCGAGTTCTGACGGCTGACGAGCAGGGGCACGGGGGCAGGCGGAAAGCGTGGACGCGTTGACGTGGACGAGAGAGCGGAAGCTCGATGCCGGCTTTCGCGGGCCGTTCGTTCGCGCCTACGTGCGTGACGACACGCGCATCATCGAGCGGCCCGGCTGGTACCAGGTCGTCACGCCCTCGGCGCGTACGTACCTGAACGAGGTGCTGCTCTCGCAGGTCGACGCCGGCGATGCCGACCGCATCATCGACGAGACGGTGGCCACGTATCGGGACCACGGCGTGCGCATGCGATGGAACGTCGGCCCGCACACGCAGCCTTCCGATTTCGGGGAGCGCCTCCAGCGACGCGGCTTCGAGGCGGTGCCGCATCGCGCGATGGGCATCGACACGGCAACGTCGTTCGATCCGCCGGCCGGCGGCATCCGCGTGCACGAGATCGATCGAGTGAGCCTCGACAGCTTCGTGGTCGCGATGCTGCGCGCGTGGTCCATGGCGGAGGACCAGGTGGCCTTGGAGGTTCGAGTCCACGCCGCGGCGCTCGCGCGTGAGCCGCGCGTGGTCCACTTCTTCGGCGCGATGATGGACGGCGAGCATGTCGCGACCGCAGGCATCGTCTTGCACGAGGACTTCGGCTACTTCATCGGCGGCCAGGTGCACGAGCGCGCACGGGGTCGCGGGCTCTATCGCGGGCTCATCGCGGCGCGGCTCGCGTTCCTGCACGCGCGCGGCATCGGCTACGCCGTCACGCATGCACGGGAGTCGACCGCGGCGCCCATCCTCGAGCATCTCGGCTTCGACACGCTGTTCGCGTCGACCTCCTGGACGCTCCCGCCGTGAGCTTCGACCCTTACGCGCCTCCATCTCCCGACTCCTTCGGTCGTGACGCGCGGCCCCGGGTCATCCTCTGGTTTCGCGTCTACTCCGCAGTGATGATGCTCGTCTCGCTCGGGTTCCTGGGGCTCGCGGTCCTGATGGGCTACGCCGCGACGCGCCCCGAGGTCGCCATCGATGCCAACGCCGCCGGCGCGCCGCTCGCCGCGATCGTGCTCGCGCTCTTGTCGGCCGCGCTGGTCGCGCTCTACGGCGTCGCCACCTTCGTGCCGTTCAAGCCGTGGGGATGGACCGTGGGCCTCGTCGCCATCGCGCTCGGCCTCGCGGGCGGGAGCGTGATCTTCGCGATCCCGCTCCTCGTCCATTGGCTGAAGCCGCAGGTCAGAGCAGCATTCGCGCGCTTCTGATCCACACGGCGCTGCGGGTGGCCGATCCGGATCACCCCCAGGGTCGTCGCGTGAAAGCGCCATTTTTACGGCGTTCGGGGTGAGCACACATCAGCACCGGGCCGGCCTGCAACCTGCAATGTGTGTCGCCCATGAAGCACGTCTCCTGCATCGCCCTCTGTCTCTCCTCGTTCGTCGCGCTCGCCGCGATCGGCTGCAGCGGCGCGGACCCGGTGCCGACGTCTTCGTCGAAGAAGGCGAGCACCGCGGCCGACAACACGCGGACGCCGAGCGGCTCGACGAATACGCCCGGGGCGAGCAACTCGTCGAGCAGCGATCCCACGACACCTGCTCCCTCCACGCCCCTCTCGGATACCTCCGCGTGCGGGAAGAAGGCGGACGCGCTGACCTGTGACGACTGCTGCGTCGCCATGGCACCGACGGCCCTCGATGCCGCCGATCAGGCCGAGGGCGACTGCATGTGCGCGGCGGCAGCGTGTCAGAGCGCATGCTCCGCGTCGGTGTGCTCCGCGACCGACAACATGAACATGCCGACCGACGCGTGCAACACCTGCCTCGATTCACACGCGAACGAGTGTCTGGCGAAGTTCGACGCCGCGTGCACGAGCGCCGACTGCAAGGCGGTGGTCTCCTGCTTCACGACGCAGTGCGATCCGCTCGATACGATGGCCGGCGGGTCGTCGAGCGGCGCGAGCGGCAGCGCCGCGATCGGCGCGAAGGCGCGGAGCTTCGCCTCGAAGGCGTTCAGCGCGCGAGCGGCCGCGCACTGAGCGGATCGCCGGTCACGCGCTCGCTGGGGTCGAGGCTGGGGCGGCTACCCGCGATCCGAGCCGCGACCTCCTCGCCCTGCTTGATCGAATCGGGGATGCCAGTGCCGATGAAGCCGTTGCCGGCGACGTGCAGGCCTTCCCAGGTCGCGACGCGCTCGAAGAGCGTGCGCATGCGCCCGAGGTGCCCGACCGTGGGTTGAGGGCTGGCGCGGTTGAAGCGAAAGACCTTCGAGAACACCGGCGGCCGCTCGATGCCGATCAGGTCGTGGAGCTGCTCGCGCGCGAGCCGTGCGAGACCCTCATCGTCGAGCGCGAGATGCTGCTCCGCCCCGGCGCCGCCGATGAACACGCGCATGAGCGCCTGGCCCGACGGCGCGCGATGGTCCCACTTGCTCGACACGAACGTGCACGCGAGGATCGGCCTATTTTCCGCGCGCGGAACGAGGAAGCCAACGGCGTCGAGGGGGTGCCGCACGTCGTACTTGCGATACGCGAGGAAGACCGTGGCGGTCGAGACGTAGCGCATCGCGCCGAGCATGCTCGAGAGCGTGGGGTCGAGCTCGCTGACCATCGCCGCTGAGGCGTGAGCGGGCACCGTGAGCGCGACGTGATCCGCGTAGAGCGTTCCGCGCGTGGTCTCCACCGCCCAGCGCCCGCGTGAGTCGCCGGCGGGAAGCTGCGAGACGCGCTTGGCGGCGCAGTCGGTGGTGAGCTCGGCGTCACGAAGGCGATGCGCGACGTACGTGACGAGATCGCCCATGCCGCGCTTGAGCGAGATGAACGTGCTCGCCTCGACCTCGCCTGCGCCCGCCGCTTCTTTGCGGCTCGCGCGGAGCGCACGCATCGCGCGGACCAGTGAGCCGTACTTCGCCTCGGCCTCGACGAGCTGCGGGACGCACGCGCGTACGGAGAGCGACTCGGGATCGCCGGCGAAGATGCCGCCCAGGAGGGGTCCCGCGATGCGCTCACAGATGTCGGAGCCGAGACGGCGCGCGATGAACGAAGCGATGCTCTCGTCCTCGTCGCCGGCGTAGATCTTCTTGGGGATGATCGGCTCGAGGAGCGCGCGCAGCTTGGTATCGAGGCCGAAGAGCTCGGTCTGCGCGAACGGCTTCCACTCCGTGGGAATGCCGAGGACGAGTCCTTCCGGCATCGCGTGGAGCTGCTTGTTCCAGACGATGTAGACCTTGCGCGTGTCGGGGCGCGTGCCGATCAGCTCGTCGCCGAGGCCCACGGCCTTCGCGAGGCGCGTCGCGTGCGGCTTCGTCGCGACCCACGAGTCGGGACCGCCGTCGATGGTGAAGCCGTTGTGATTCCACGTGACGAGGTTGCCGCCGAGTCGCGGGGCGGCCTCGACGAGGCGGACCTCGCATGGCTCACTGGACTTCTCGAGGGCGTGGGCGGTCGCCAGCCCCGTGATGCCCCCTCCCACGATGACGACACGCTTCATTCATCCCCGCGCGGGACGCTTCTGGCGACGGTGGCGAGCACGTCGACGAGACCGTCGCTCGCATTGAGCGACGGCGCCCGCCGGAGCGTGATCCCCAGCTCCTCGGCCCAGCTGCGCGCCTCGATGTCGAGGTCATAGAGGATCTCGACGTGATCGGCCAGAAAGCCGACGGGCGCGATGACCACCTCCTTGCGGCCGCGGGCAGCGAGGGCCTCGAGCCTTCCGCGGAGGTCGGGACCGAGCCACGCCATGGGGCGACCTCCGGGTCCGGTGG
Source organism: Myxococcales bacterium (assembly GCA_034666145.1). Taxonomy (GTDB): domain Bacteria; phylum Myxococcota_A; class Polyangia; order Polyangiales; family Polyangiaceae; genus Labilithrix. The sequence continues at coordinate 4,930 of JAXDMI010000126.1, forward strand.
ACATGCCCTGGCTCTGGAAGGCGACGGCGTGATCGACGAAGCGCCCCGGCGCGAGCTCACGCACGCGCGCGACGATCTCCTCGGCGCTCGCGCGGACCTCGTCCTCGTACGGATCGCCGGCCTCGATGATGCTCACCGGTAGGCTATGCGCGGTGATGAGAAGCGACGTGCGATCGCGCTCGCCGTCCGGCACGAGATCGAGCGCGCTGACGATGGATCGCGCGAAGGCCTCGGTGAGCTCCGGCATGCGACCCCAGTTGGCGGCGGCATCGATCCGGAGGTCGAGGCCGGCCTTCTCCGCCGCCTCCTTCACCGCGTCGCCGTAGACGGCGGCGGAGTGCTGCGCGAGCGGCACGACCACGATGCGCTTCGCGCCTTCCGCCGCGAGGTCGGTGAGCACCGACTGCGGGTACGGATGGAACAACCGGTTTGCGGTTCGGACCGGCACCCCGAGGCTATTTTCTAGGCGCTTTGCGAGCTCGCGATTGATGGCATTGAGCGGCGAGCGACCACCGATGGCCTCGTAGCGACGCCGCACCTCGGCGTAGAGCTCGGGCGGAGCCGCATGACCGCGCCGAATGTTCTTCAGGAACTCGGGGAGGTCATCGAGCTCCTCCACGGTGCCGTGCGCGATCAGGAGGACCGCGTCGCCAGCTCTCATGGCCCTTCACTCATGTTCGCGCGGACGTCCTGTGCACGAAGTCGATGACGGCCTCGACGGTGCCAACCGGCGTCTCGGGGAGGATGCCGTGGCCGAGGTTGAAGATGTGACCGGGCTTGCCGCCGGCCTGCTCGAGGACCCGTGCGGCGTGCTTCTCGGCGAGGTCACGCGGTCCGAGCAGGACCGTGGGATCGAGGTTGCCCTGCACCGCGCGATCGGCGCCGACCTTCTCCCAACCCACCTGGATGGGCGTGCGCCAATCGAGGCCGATCACGGTGCCGCCGGACTCGCGCATCGCCTCGAGGAGGTGGAGCGAGCCGACGCCGAAGTGGATGACGGGCACGCCACGCTTCTCTACGTCCTTCAATATGTTCATGACGTGCGGCTGCACGTAGGTCCGATAGTCGATCGCGGACAGCTGCCCGACCCACGAGTCGAAGAGCTGCACGGCGTCGACGCCGGCGTCGATCTGCTTGTGCAGGAACCTCTTCACGACGTCGCCGAGCTTCGACATGAGGAGGTTCCACGTCTCCGGCTCCGAGTACATGAAGCGCTTCGACTTCGCGAAGGCCGAGCTCTTGCCGCCTTCGATGAGGTAGCTCGCGAGCGTGAAGGGCGCGCCGGCGAACCCGATGAGCGGGACCTTCAGCTCCTTCTTGAGGAGCTTGATGGCCTCGAGCACGTAGCCGAGGCCCTCCTCGATCTCGAAGCCGTGGAGCTTCTCGACGTCCGCCTTGCTGGCGATGGGCGAGAAGATGACAGGCCCCTCCCCCTTCTGGAAATCGAAGGGCGCGCCCATCGGCTCGAGCGGCAGGAGGATGTCGGCGAAGAGGATCGCCGCGTCCATGCCGAACTTGAGGGGCTGCAGCGTCACCTCGAGCGCGAGCTCGGGCGTCTTGCAGACCTCGAGCATCGTGTGCTTCTCGCGGAGGGCGCGGTACTCGGCCATGTATCGGCCGGCCTGCCGCATCATCCAAACCGGCGTGCAATCCACGGGCTCGCGGCGACACGCGCGAAGGAACCGATCGTTCATTGCGATCAGCCTATCACCAACGTCCGGGGCCTTGTCCGCCCTGGAAATCGTGATCGATTTCGCGTCCGGTGCGCATTCCAGGGATTAACCTAGGACCGCGAAGGGGCAGGACCGATGGGGACGGACACTTCAGCCGCGACGCCGTTGGTGCGAGCCCTCGAGGAGCTCGCGCCGCACGACCACCTCTGCTCGATCTACGAGACGTCGGAGGAGCGACTCGCGGTGGAGATCCCCTTCCTGCGCATCGGCCTCGAGCGGGGCGAGAAGTGCATCTCCATCGTCGATGACGGGACGGAAGGGACGCTGCACGACGCGCTGCATGCCGGCGGAATCGACGTGGACCGAGCCATCGCGACGTCCACGCTCGAGATCGTGACGAAGGGCGGCAGCTTTCTCAAGAGCGGCTCCTTCGACCGCGACTGGATGTTCACGTTCTGGGCCGACGCCACCGCGAAGGCCCAGCGCGACGGCTTCAAGGGTCTGCGCGCGACGGGCGACACCGAATGGGTGGCGAGAGATGGCGATGCGCAGGAGCACTGGCTCGACTACGAGAGTCGGCTCACGCAGATGCTGGCCGGC
>JAXDMI010000127.1:0-3844 GCA_034666145.1 Myxococcales bacterium
GCCCATGCCGGTCCAGATCTCGTCGAGCAGGAGCAATGCGCCGGCCTCGTCGGCCAGCGAACGAAGCGCAGGAAGGAACGCCGCGGGCGGCACGACGCACCCTCCGCGTCCGAGCATCGGCTCGACGAGGATCGCGCCGACGTCGCCGGCTTCCAGTGCTGCGCGCACCGCCGCGAGCGCCTCGGCGAGCGCCGTGGCTGCTCCGCGCGGATCATCCTCGGAGGGATAAGGGGCGAACGTCACGTCGACGCCGAGCTGCGCCGCGAACGGCTCGCGGAAGCTCGGCGCGAGCCCGCACGCCGCGAGCGGACCGTATGACAGGCCGTGATAGGCGCCTTCGAACGCGACGACGCGCATCTTCTTGGTCGCGAGCGCCGCCGTCTTGAGCGCGCACGTCACCGCATCGGCGCCGGACAGGCCGAGCATCACGCGTGCGCCAGGCTCCGGAAAAAGCGCGGCGATCGCCTCGCAAGCGCGCACCTTCGACTCCGATGCGTAGACGTCGCCGAGGGCGAGCGGGAGCTCCTCGAGCGCGGCGCGCGCGGCGAGGGCGGCGACGTTCGGACCGTGGCCGAGCACGAGCGCGCCGAAGCCGGCGGTGAGATCGACATAGCGATTGCCGTCGACGTCGAAGACGTTCGAGCCGGCTCCGCGCGCGTAGACGATCGGCGCCTGCTCCGCGCCCGACGTCTGGGAGCGTGCATCGCGTCGCGCTTCGAACGCCGGAGACTCGACCGCTTCGAGTCGCTTCGCGAGCTCGCGCGAGCGCGGGCCCGGTGGCGCCACCATCACGTCGGGGAGCTCGTCGCCCGTCTTCACGTCAGACGTGCTGGACACGCCAGTTGCACCTGACCAGCCGTCAGCCGACGACCTTGTTACGCCCGCCGCGCTTGGCTTCGTAGAGCTTCGCGTCGGCTGCTCGGATGAGATCGAGGCTGGTCTTGTCGGTGTCGGTCAAGAGCGCGACGCCGATCGAGACCGTCACCGGGATGCTGTCGCCCTGGAAGACGAACTTGCTGCTCTCGATCTTCTCGCGGAGGCCCTCGGCGAGGGCACGTGCGCCTTCGATGCCGGTCTCGGGAAGGATGATCGAGAACTCCTCGCCGCCGTAGCGCGCGAAGACCTCGTCACGACGGATGCGACCCTGGACGATGCGCGCGAGCTCCTTGAGCACGTGGTCGCCGGCGAGGTGGCCGTGGTGGTCGTTGATCTTCTTGAAGTGATCGATGTCGAACATGACGAAGGAGAGCTCGCGCGCGTGACGGCGGGCGCGGATGATCTCCTTCTCGAGGGCCTCGAGCAGGTAGCGCTTCACGTGCGCCTGCGTGAGACCATCGATGATGGTCATGCGATAGATTTCTTCGTGGTACTGCGCCTCGACGTCGGCGCCCGACAGGTACTTGAAGATGGTGGGCCCGACCTTGATGCGGTCGCCGTTCGCGAGGCCGAACTCGCGGCTGATCTGCTCGTCGTTCACGTAGGTGCCGTTGGTCGAGCCGTCGTCGACCGCCCACCACACGGGACCGCGCTGCTCGAGATGAGCATGACGCCGCGACACACTGTCGCCTTCGAGGACGATGTGATTCTCCGCGCCGCGACCGAGCCGGACCGGCGTGTAGTCGAGCACGAAGCGCTTGCCGAGCAACGTCGGCTCCTTCGTGTAGATCACGACAATGCAGTCGTTGTTACGCGGCTTCTCGTCCTCGCCCGTCTCGCCGGCGGGCTTCTGGACGATCGTCGTTACGCGTGTCTTCTCGTCCAGCTCGCTCACGTGCTCGTCGTCCAGATAAGCGCTGCTCGCGCAGCATCACGCACGACTCCCCGCGTTTCTCGCGGGATCCTGGCGTCTTCCGAGAGTAGGGCTTTGCGGATCAAGGGGTCAAGCCACGCAGGTAAGCGCATATCCTACCTGCCGCTCATGGAACGATGCGATTTGCATCACCCCGGCGGAGGACGCCGCCGAGCGCGCGGCGCAGAACGAGCGGTAGAACCAGCGATCCATCGAGGATTGCGAGCGGAGCGCCGAGCTCGACCCCTTCGAGGTGCGTCGCGCACTTGGCGGTGGCCAGCCAGAGATCGACGCGAGAATCGACGAGCCGGCGGTGAAGAATCGAGGTCAGCGGCCCGTGATCGACGGCTCGAACGACCTCTGCCGGCGCGATGCCCTCGCGAGCGAGCGCGCGCTCGAGGCGGTCTGGACGTGCGAGCGCGGTGAAGAGGCCGATGCGTGAGCCCGTGAACGACGACCGCAACGACCCGAGATCGAGCGAGTGGCGCGAACCGTCGTCGAGGCGCGCGCCGCGCGGCAACGCATCGACGTAGACCACGTGATCGGCGTGCGCGAGCAGCGCACGTCTTGGTGCGCGCAGATCGCCGGCGGGCGGCACGTCACCCGCGCCCCACGGCGACTCGGCATCGAGCGCGAGCACCGAGATCGACGCGCGCGTCGGTGCGAGCTGCAACGGACCGTCGATGACGATGGCTTCGACTTGGGGCTCGAGCGTGACCACGAAGTCGATCGCCGATTGGCGTGTCGCTGCCACCACCACGCGCACGTCGGAGAGCGGCGCGAGCTCGCGCGCGCACGCGAGGGCCTCGTCACCGACGTCGGCGAGCGCATCGTCGGCCCTCACGATCCGCGCGGCGCCCGGCGTCGCGCCGTAGGCGTGGCCGACGAGGACGGTCTGCACGCCGCAGCTCGCCAGCTCACGCGCGCATGCGAGCGCGACACGCGTCCTTCCCGAGCCACCGAGCGTCGCACCGCCCACGGCGATCGTGACGAGGCGCGCGCCGTCTGCCGAGTGCGTCGGAATGCGCAGAGGTCGCGCGACCGCACGGGTCGCGAACGCCGCATGCGCGCCGGCGACGAGGCGAGCGGCTCGACCCGCGAACGTGCCCGTCTCGAGCCATCGAGCGACGGTGGAGCGGAGAGCCGGGGCGAGCACGTCGCGACGGTACACAAGCCACGGGCGGGGGCGTACAAGGAATGGAGTGACGAAGAAGTCTCCTTTGGCCTCGGCGCTCGTCGAAGGGCTCGATCCCGGCAAGCTCGCCGATCGACAGCTGGCGCTCGATCGTGAGCGCACGAAGCGCTTCCCCGACTTGTTCACGCGAAAGCTGCAGCGCATGAGCGCCTCGCCGCTCGCGTACCTGCGCGGAGCAGCGCCGCTGTTCTACGAGATCCTCGTGACGCGCCCCGAGCTTGCGTCGGGGCCCGCCGGCGAAGGCTGGATCGTCGGCGACATGCACCTCGAGAACTTCGGTGCCTATCGGCCCGATCCGCTCGGCGCCTCGGAGTCGTCCGATCACGAGCCGACGGCGAAGAAGAACCGCATCGTTCAGTTCGACCTCAACGACTTCGACGACGCGCTCATCGGGCCGTGGCGATTCGACGTGCTGCGGCTCGCGACGAGCTTGCTCCTCGGCGGTCGTGAGCTCGGCGCCAACGGCCTCGTCGCGCTCGATCTGTGCGACCTCCTCCTCGATGCCTGGGCGCGCAGCGCGTTCGACAAGGCGGCCGTACCGAAGGAGGCCCCCGCTCCCATCGCAGCGCTCATCGAGCAGGTGCGCGATCGATCGAAGACGGCGCTCCTCGATGCGCGAACCAAGGTCACCGGCGGAAAGCGTCATTTCGTGCGCGGTCCGCGCTACGCCGATCTCCCCGCCGACGTGGTGCGCGCCGTGCCCGCGGCGTTCGAGGAATACATCGCGGGCCTGAGCGAAGACGAACGACCGCACAAGGGCTCGCTCGAGATCATCGACTGCGCGCTCCGCATCGCGGGCACCGGCAGCCTCGGTGGTCTGCGCATCGGCATCCTCGTGAAGGGCAAAGGCGGGCCCGACG
>JAXDMI010000128.1:0-6510 GCA_034666145.1 Myxococcales bacterium
TGCGAAAGGTCGCGGCGTCGACCGGCAGCCTGGTCGTGAAGGCCGATGCCGTGCACTACCTGTCGGACGTCTACGTCAACGTCGGCGTGCTCGTCGCGCTCGGTCTCGTGAAGATCACCGGGGTCGCCATCATCGACCCCATCATCGCCATCCTCATCGGGCTCAACATGTTCCGCGCGAGCTGGGGCGTGGTGCGCGAGGGCGTGGCCATCGTGATGGACGAGAGCCTCGATCAGGAGACCGTCGAGAAGGTCCGTGAGGTGCTCGCCTCGACGCCCGGCATCGACTCGTTCCACGAGCTCAAGACGCGCGTGGGAAAGATCCCGCACGTCGACTTCCACGTCGTCGTCGCCGGCGAGACCAGCACGAAGGACGTGCACGACGTCTTCCTGGAGATCCGCCGCCGCATCCGCGAAATCGTCGGTCCGACCACGAAGGTGCTCATGCACGCGGATCCCGCGAAGCCGTCGCCCGCCCCGCGCAGCTGAGGCCGACCCGAGGCCAACCTGACGCGCTTCGTGATACCCGACGGGGTGCGCTATCGTGCCGGGCCATGGCAGCGCCCTCGACTCCACCGAAGAAGCGTCCGAAGCCCGTCGTCCTCATGATCCTCGACGGCCTCGGCGAGCGCGCGGAGAAAGACGCGAACGCGGTGCGTCTGGCGACCACGCCGAACCTCGAGGTGCTGTACGGGAAGTACCCGCACGGCCTCATCGGAACGAGCGGGCCGGACGTCGGGCTGCCGCCGGGGCAGATGGGCAACAGCGAGGTCGGTCACCTCAACTTCGGCGCCGGTCGCATCGCGCTGATGGACATCATGCGCATCGACGCCAAGGTCGCTGACGGCTCGATCGGCGACACACCGGTCATCGCCGACATCATGGAGAAGGCGCGCTCCGCCGGCGGTCGCCTCCATCTCTTCGGGCTCGTGTCGGACGGCGGCGTGCACAGCCACTTCCTCCAGCTCTATGCGCTCATCGACGCCGCGCACAAACGTGGCGTGCCCGTCGTCGTGCATGCCTTCCTCGACGGACGCGACGTCCAGCCCGGCACCGCGCCCGGCTATCTGCGCGGGCTGGAGGAGCGGGTCGCAGGCAAGGGCGTCATCGGAACCGTGTCCGGTCGCTACTATGCGATGGACCGCGACAACCGCTGGGAGCGCGTGGAAAAGGCTTATCGGGCCATCGCCGAGGCCAAGGGCGAGCGCCACGCGAGCGCCGTGGAAGGCACCGAGGCGAGCATCGCAGCCGGCAAGACCGACGAGTTCGTCGAGCCCTTCGTCGTCGGCGACTACGCCGGGATCGTCAGCGACAAGGACGCGGGCCGCCACGTCAACTTCCGTCCTGACCGCGCGCGCGAGCTCACCAGGGCGCTCGCCATCGACGATTTTCACGAATTCCCGCGCAATGACGATCGCCCGCCGCTGCGCGGTCGGTACGCGTGCATGACGACGTACGACTCCAGCTTCAATCTCCCCATCGCGTTTCCGAAGGAGAAGTACGTCGACATCTTCCCCGAGGTGATCGCGAAGGCCGGGCTCACGCAGTTCCGCTGCGCCGAGACCGAGAAGTATGCGCACGTGACGTACTTCTTCAACGGCGGTCGCGAGGAGCCCTTCCCGGGCGAAGAGCGCGCGATGATCCCTTCGCCGAAGGAGGTCGCGACGTATGACCACAAGCCGGAGATGTCCGCGGCGGCCGTCACCGACGCGGTGGTGAAGGCGGTCGAGTCCGACAAGTTCGACTTCATCCTCGTCAACTTCGCCAACCCCGACATGGTCGGTCACACCGGCGTGCTCACCGCGGCCATCACCGCGGTCGAGGCTGTCGACGTCGGCATCGGTCGCATCGCCGAGGCCGTGCGCCAGAAGGGCGGCGCGCTCATCGTCACCGCTGACCACGGCAACTGCGAGCTCATGAAGGATCCCAAGACGGGCGCGCCGCACACGTCGCACACGCTCAATCCCGTGCCGCTCCTCTACATGAACGACGGCGACCGCGAGGCGCGGATCCGCACGGGCGGTCGCATCTGCGACGTCGCTCCCACGATGCTCGAGATCCTCGGCATGGAGAAGCCGGCCGCGATGACGGGCTTCTCGCTGCTCGAGGACTGAAGCCATGGCGAGTCGAGCTGCGCATGAGTGAGATCCGCTTTGGCTCGTACCGCGTCGTCGAGGCCCTCGGGTCGGGAGCGATCTCCACGATCTATCGCGCGGTGCAGGAGCCGCTCGGTCGCATCGTCGCGCTGAAGGCGCTCAAGACGCAGATCTCGCCGACGTCGTCGTTCGGCGAGCAGCTCGATCGCGAAGCGAAGATCCTCCGCGACCTCGCGCACCCCAACGTCGTGCTCCTGCTCGACGTGGCGCGCACCGCGTCCGGTCGCCCGTTCCTCGTGCTCGAGAACGTCGAGGGGCCGTCGCTGCACCAGCTCCTCGCGAAGAAGCGCATCCTCGGCGTGGACGCTGCGCTCGCCGTCGGATGCGGGATCTGCGCGGCGCTCGAGCACGTCCACGAGCGCGGCGTCGTGCATCGCGACGTGAAGCCGAGCAACGTGCTGCTCACGAACAACGGCGTCGTGAAGATGATCGACTTCGGGATCGCGCAGCGCGCTCGCACTCCGACGCTGAGCGACACCTTCGGCGCGGAGGGCATCACGCCTTCGGGGCGCATCGCGCCCGAGGCCGTCAAGGACGCCTTCGGAACGCCCGCGTACATGTCGCCGGAGCAGATCCTCGGCGACTTCGTCGATGGTCGCAGCGATCTCTTCTCGCTCGGCGTGGTGCTCTACCAGATGCTGAGCGGGAGTCGTCCGTTCGAAGCCGAGGCGCCGGCCAAGGGCGCCGCAGCGGCCGCCGCCGATCGCAGCGCTGCGCAGCGCATCCGTCGCGACGTACCGGCGCCGCTGCGCGAGCGCGCACCGCATGTCCCGCGCGCGGTGGAGCGCATCGTGATGCGTCTCCTCGAGAAGGCGCCGAGCGAGCGCTACGGAAGCGCGAGCGACGTGCTCGAGCGTCTCCAGCGCGAGCTGCGCACGCTGACGCGCGACGACCCCGCGTCCGTGGTTCGCAGCACGCTCGTCGAGACGGGCTTCGCGACCGGCGAGACACGCGCCCTTGGCACGGGGATGACGTCGCCGCGTCGGGCGCTCGACGCGAAGCGCGTGATCGCCGGTCACGTGCTCGTGCTGATCGCGTTCATCGTCGGCGTGTTCGCGATCGAGGGCGGCTCGTTCGCGCGCGGCGGTACGGAGGCAGGGAAACGCCCGCTGGAGCTGGTGCCGGGCGAGGCGGGCGGTCTTCGCGTCCTCGCGACGCCATGGGCGCACGTTCGCGTCGATGGACAGCAAGTGGAGACGACGCCGTTCGCGCGCGCCATTCCGCTCGCGCCCGGAAAGCACTGGATCACGCTGACGCATCCCGAGGCGCCGCCCGTGGAGCGTGAGATCTCCGTCGCCACCGGCGAGATCGTCACGCTCGACGTCACGATGTCCGTGGGCAGCGTCGAAGACGCAGGAAAGAACGCACGATGAGCAAGCACAGGGCGACCATCGCCGGCCTCGGCCTCGCTTTGTCACTGGGTCTCGTCGCCGGCGATGCCTCGGCCTTCACGCACGTCGTCTCCCAGGGCGAGACGCTGGCGCAGATGGCCATCAAGTTCTACGGCACGCCACGCTTCGAGACCGCGCTCGTCGGCGCGAACGCACTCGATGCACACGGCGGGAGCGCCATCGTCGCCGGCCAGCCGCTCGAGATCCCGGCGCCTTCGCATCATCGCGTGGAGCAGAACGAGACGTGGGCCGAGCTCGCGCGGATCTATCTCGGTGACGGCAAGCGCGCGGAGACGCTCGCGCGCACCAACGGCGGCGTGTCGTGGGTGCAGCCGTCGGCAGGTCAGGAGATCGAGGTGCCCGCGGTGGTCGCGCACATCGTCGCGGAAGGCGAGACCATGCCGCAGCTCGCGCAGCGCTATCTCGGTGACGTCAACAAGGCGTGGGAGCTCGACGGCTACAATGGACGCAAGGGCGAGCAGAAGCTCCTGCGCGGCGACGTGATCCTCGTGCCGCTCCTCGACGTGGCCCTGACCGAAGAAGGGAAGAAGGCGGCGCGTCTGGCGGCCGATCGCATCCGCACGGAGGGCAGCGGCCACGCGTACGAAGCGCAGCGTCGCGCCGAGGCCGACATCCCGCCGCTCCTCGCCGACGTCCGCGCAGGTCGTTACCTCGACGCCGTGGCGAAGGGCAATCGCCTGCTCGGGTCCGGTGAGCTGACCCGGCCGCAGCTCTCGACGATCCATCGCGCGCTCATCGAGGCGTACGTCGCGCTCGACGCTCACGGGCTCGCGGCCGGGGCATGTGCCGCGTGGCGCCAGAGCACCAACCCCACGGAAACCAACCTCGATCCGCGCGCCGTTTCGCCGAAGATCCGCGCCGCCTGCGGAGCGAGGTAGCATCGGATCGTGGACGATTCGCCTGCCCATTCGCGACGCGGCCGTGCGGACGCTCCGCTGTCCAACGATCGCATCATCGACGGCAAGTACGAGCTGCACGGCGTGCTCGGCGAGGGCGGCACGGGCATCGTGTACGACGCGATTCGCACGGCCGACCAATCCCCCGTCGCGCTGAAGGTGATGCACGCGCATCTCGCCGGCGATCTCCAGATCCGCGGACGCTTCCAGCGCGAGGCCACCATCCTCAAGCGGCTCGAGGGCGATCACATCTGCCCGATCCTCGAGCTCGGCGAGGTGCCCGCGCAGGATGGCGTCGGCGAGTCTCTCCTCTACATGGCGCTCCCCAAGCTCGAGGGGCCGACGCTCGAGCACGTTCTCGAGAAGGACGGACCGATCGCCGTCGAGCGTGCGCTCGACGTGATGCTGGAGGTCTGCGCCGCGCTGCGCGTCGCCCATGCGCAGGGCGTGATCCATCGCGATCTCAAGCCCGCGAACGTGATCCTGGAGAGCGGGAAGAAGGCGGTCGTCGTCGACTTCGGCATGTCGAAGATCGTGACCGGCTCGGCGGGCGGCACGACCAACCTCACCGCGCACAACATGGTGTTCGGGACGCCCGAGTACATGTCGCCGGAGCAAGCGCGCGGCGACGAGCTCGACGCGCGCTGTGACGTCTACGCGGCGGGCGTGATGCTCTACGAGATGCTCGCGGGCTCGCATCCGTTCACCGGCTCGACGCCGCTCAACGTGCTGACCGAGCATCTCACCGGCGTCCTCGAGCCGCCCAGCAAGCGCGCGAAGGACGGCCGCGTGACCCCCGCGCTCGAGTCGGTGGTCCTGCACGCGCTCGCGCGCGACCGCGACGAGCGTTATCCGTCGGCGTCGGCCCTGGCCGCTGCCATCATGCATGCGCGCGCGCGACCGGACGACGTCGTGTCGCTCTCACCGAGCGCCTTCGCGACGTCGCCGGCCGGCACAGATGCTTTTGCGGTGACGATGCCGGCGATTGGCGTGTCCCTGCCGGCGGCGATCTCCTCGGCGCCGGCGCCGCTCAGCGAGCCTACGAGCGACACGCTGCTCGCGTCGGGCCCACCGGCGGCGACGTCGACGAAGCCGCCGGCGTCACCGTCCCGCGCACCGATCTCGGGCTCGCGCTCATCGTCGAAGAGCCCGTCGAAGAACCCGTCGTCAGCGCCGGGCAGCATCCCATCGGTGCGGCCCGTCATCGAAGAAGGCACGACGGGCACGTGGATCCTGCTGTGGGTCGTCGCGGGGCTCGTGAGCATCGGCATCGGCGTCTACTTCGCGCTGCGCTGACGAAGCGCGAAAGCGGACGCGTCCGCGTCCGCCTCGATCACGACCACGCGGGCGGCATCGGCCATGGCGTCTTGCGCCACGCCGCAGGCGCTTCGAGCGCGGCGGCGACGTCGTGGGGCGCCAGCGGTCGCCTGTCGCCCGCGACGAGGCCGAGCCCGTGCGCGAGCGTGCCGATCACTTCGTCGCGCGAGAGGCCGCGCTCGCGGAGGGAGCGGATCGTCGCGGACCCCGCGCGTTTGGCGAGGCGTTCGCCGTCGGCGGCGACCACCATCGGGACGTGTGCGTACGTGGGGATGCGCTCGCGAGGCGTTCCGAGGAGCTGCATCAGCAAGATCTGTCGTGCCGTCGACGGGAGGAGATCGTCGGCGCGAACCACCTGCGTCACGTCCATCGCCGCATCGTCGACCGCGACGACGAGCTGGTACGCATACACGCCGTCGCCGCGTCGCAGGACGAAGTCGCCGACGCTCTCCCCGACGTGCTGCTCCACGCGACCGCGCACGAGGTCGTCGAACACCACGAGCGAGCCCTCGGGCACGCGCAAGCGGAGGGCCGGCGACCGCTTCATCTCCCGAAGGCGCGGAGCATCGCGGCACGTGCCGGGGTAGATGATCTCGTCACCGGCGTGAGGTGCGCTCGCGACCCGCGAGATCTCCGCGCGCGAACAGTCGCACGGATACGTGAGCCCGGCGGCGTCGAGCTCGGCGAGCTTCGCGTCGTAGATCGAGGCCCGCTCCGACTGCGTGTAGGG